>JAKADW010000101.1:4376-7203 GCA_021820165.1 Bacillota bacterium | reverse complement strand
CATCATCAATCCCGGCTTGCTGAGCCCCCTCGACGGGCTAGCTTTGCTCACCCGAGGCCCCCATCATGCGCTTAATATTCCCTATCGGGGTATAGAGGTAGGTGAGGTGGCTGATGTCACCTTGATCGACCCCAAGCGGCGGTGGGAGGTCGACCCGAACAAATTTTATTCCTTAGGTCACAACACGCCTTTGGCGGGACATGCGCTAGTCGGCCAGGCGGTGGCCACCATTGTGGGTGGGCGTTTGGTTATGGAGGATGGGGAGGTGCTACATGCAGGGTTATCTAATCTTTCCTGATGGTACGCGATTTGACGGAACGTTCATCGGTTCGGAAGCGTGGCTGGGCCGGGGAGAAGTCGTCTTTAACACGGCTATGACAGGGTATCAGGAGATTTTAACGGATCCTTCGTATTATGGGCAAATTGTGGTGCTCACGTATCCGTTGATTGGCAATTACGGGACCTTTATTGAGGCCGCCGAATCCCTCTATCCCTGGGTTGAGGGCTTGATTGTGCACCGCTTAGAGGAAGCGCCCTCGCATTCTCCGACAGCGACGGCGCTCCCCGAATACTTGGCCAGTTACCAGAAGCCCTTATTGACGGATGTTGACACCCGCGCTCTGACCCGGTATCTTCGCGACCGCGGCACCGAACGGGCTGCCATGGCTCCGGTTAGCGTATCCCCGGAGGAGGCGTTGGCTAGACTTCAAGACTACGACCTAGCGGATGCGGTTTTCCGAGTGACCACGCCCAAGCGCTACGACATCGCCGGCCAGGGTCCTCGCATCACGGTGATGGATTATGGGGTGAAAAACTCCATTCTTACGGAATTATCCAGACGGGGTGCGGCTATCACGGTACTTCCGGCCCGTGCCACGCCAGAGGAGCTGTCCGAGACCAATCCGGACGGCGTAGTGCTCTCGAATGGCCCAGGCGATCCGGCGACCATTCCCGAAGTCCTGCCGACGGTGCGGTATGCCTTGGACCACTACCCGACGCTCGGCATCTGCTTGGGGCACCAGCTTATCGGGCTGGCTGAGGGGGCTCGCACCTATCCCTTGAAATTTGGGCATCACGGCGCGAATCATCCCCTGTACGATCATCGCTTGGGGAGGGTGCTGATTACCAGTCAAAACCACGGATATGCCGTAGAGGCCGATAATTTGCAGGATCGGTATAATGTCCGTCTCACCCATTTGCACGACCAAACGGTGGAAGGGATTAGCCACAAAGAACGACCCATCCTCTCCGTACAGCATCATCCCGAGGCGGGTCCGGGACCGTCCGATTCTCTTTACCTCTTTGACGAGTTTCTCACGACGGTTCAACGAAAGGCGGTGTCAGATGCCTAAACGGACGGAATTAAAGCGGGTGCTGGTGATTGGCTCGGGCCCCATTGTGATTGGCCAGGCTGCGGAGTTCGACTACGCCGGAACCCAGGCCTGCCGGGCTCTCAAGGAAGAGGGCGTGGAGGTGATTTTGGTGAATTCCAATCCTGCCACCATTATGACCGATCTGACGGTGGCGGATATTGTCTACATCGAGCCGTTAACCGTCTCGTTTCTGGCCTACGTGCTGGGCAAGGAGCGCCCCGATGGGATCTTGGCCACCTTAGGAGGCCAAATGGGCTTGAATTTAGTGTCGTCGCTCGCCCAAGCGGGGGTGTTGACCGATCTTGGTATCGAGCTTCTGGGCACCCAACTAAAGGCCATCGAAATGGCTGAAGACCGCGAAGAGTTTCGTCATTTAATGATGCGGCTCGGTCATCCTATCGCCAAGTCGGAGACGGTCACGACTGTGGAAGAGGGGCTTAAATTCGCCGCCCGGATCGGCTATCCCGTGGTCTTGCGCCCGGCGTACACCCTCGGCGGTAGCGGCGGCGGCTTTGCCCACAGCGAAGAGGAGTTGTTGGAACGGTTGCCTCACGCCTTAACGCAGAGTCCCATCGGCCAGGTTTTGGTGGAGGAATCCATCGCCGGCTGGAAAGAAGTCGAGTACGAGGTTGTACGGGACGGGGCCGACAATGCGGTCGTCGTTTGCAACATGGAAAACTTTGACCCGGTCGGGGTGCACACCGGCGACTCCATTGTGGTGGCGCCGTCTCAGACCTTGACCGACCACGAGTACCACATGTTGCGCCATGCCTCATTGGATATTGTGCGCAATTTGGGGATTGAGGGCGGCTGCAATGTGCAGTTGGCCTTGTCGAAGACGGGGGAATACCGCGTGATTGAGGTGAATCCCCGCGTCTCTCGTTCCTCGGCGTTGGCGTCCAAGGCGACAGGCTACCCCATCGCCCGGATCGTGGCCAAAATTGGGCTCGGTCTCACCTTGCCAGAAATTAAAAATCCGGTGACCGGAAAGACCAGTGCCGCCTTTGAACCGGCGCTCGATTACGTGGTGGTGAAAATCCCGCGATGGCCCTTTGATAAGTTTCCGGAAGCGGACCGTCGGTTGGGCACGCAGATGAAAGCAACCGGTGAGGTGATGGCCATCGACCGTACCTACGAGGCAGCGCTCGAGAAGGCGGTACGGTCTTTGGAAGTGGGTCGTCTCGACATCTTGGGAGGGCCGGAGAGCCGGGCTGACGATGAGACGCTGAAGCGACTGGCCACCGAGCCAACCGACCAACGGCTATTTTATCTAGCCGAGGCGCTCTGGCGTGGCTGGAGCGTTACCGACTTGGCGCAAGCGACCGGCATAGACCCCTGGTTTTTGCAGGGCGTGGATCGGATTGTCGCGGCAGAAAGAAAGCTGGCAGATGACCCGGAAAGTTGGCGTGAGAGGCTTCCGGATCTGAAGCGTTGGGGCAGCTCGGATCGCCGGA
>JAKADW010000101.1:0-4366 GCA_021820165.1 Bacillota bacterium | reverse complement strand
GGCGGTTCGGCAGGAACGACTGAACCGGGGGATTCGGCCAGGATATCGCATGGTGGATACCAGTGCGGCTGAATTTCCTGCGGAAACCCCGTATTTCTATTCCGCCTACGACCGAGACAATGAAGCGGAGCCTTTGACCGGCCGGAAAATGGTCGTCTTGGGTTCAGGGCCGATTCGTATCGGCCAGGGCATCGAGTTTGATGCGGCGTCTGTCTATGCCTTGGAAGCGCTTAAAGCGCGGGGATACCGGGCCATCATGATTAACTCCAATCCCGAGACGGTATCGACAGACTTTAACGCTTCAGACCGTCTCTATTTCGAGCCCTTGACGTTGGAAGACGTGCTCAATATCGTCGATTTAGAGAAGCCCGAGGGGGTTTTGGTGCAGTTTGGCGGACAAACCGCCATCAACCTTGCTGAGGGCTTGGCGGCTCACGGGGTGCCGATTGTGGGGACCGGATTGGATGGCTTGATGCAGGCCGAGGACCGACACCGTTTCGATGACCTTTTAGAGGCGGAGCATTTACGGCGACCTCCGGGACTCACCGCAACCACCACCAACGAAGCGCTTCAGGCGGCGGAAAAGCTCGGATTCCCGGTCTTAGTGCGCCCCTCCTTCGTGTTGGGTGGACGTGCCATGCGAATCATCGATGACGAAGAAGCGCTCCGTCAATATCTCGTGACCAATCAGGAAATTGGTGAAGACCGGCCCCTACTCTTGGACCGCTATATGAGTGGTATTGAGCTGGAGGTGGACGCTGTCAGCGATGGAAAGCGCGTGATTATCCCGGCCGTGATGGAGCACGTGGAGCGTGCGGGTGTGCACTCTGGCGACTCGGTTGCGGTGCTGCCGCCGGTGCGCGCCAGTCAGAGGGTCATCGACGAAGTGGTCCGGATTACCGAGATTCTCTGCCGGAGCCTTCAGGTTAAGGGACTCTTGAATATTCAATTCGTCGTGGTCGACGACACCGTTTACGTCATTGAAGCGAATCCGCGTTCCAGCCGCACCGTGCCTTTCCTGATTAAGGCGACCCACCTTCCTCTGGTGGATCTCGCCATCGAGGCGGCCGTTGCCGGTAGGCTTCCAGCGACGGTAAAGGATGGTCTCCAACCCATGCCCGATTACTATGCCGTGAAGATGCCGGTGTTCTCCTTTTCCAAGCTGGGGCAGGTGGATGCGGCTTTGGGTGCGGAAATGAAGTCTACTGGGGAAGTGATGGGCATCGACCAGGACTTGCCGCGGGCCCTCTATCGGGCTCTGGTAGGTGGCGGATTTCGCCTGTCGCGCGGAGGACGCATCTTGGCCACGATTGCTGACGCGGACAAGGAAGAGGCGCTGCCGATGCTTCGAGCGTTAGCCGATATGGGGTACCGCCTCTTTGCCACCAGTGGTACTTGGGCTATGTTGTCGAGTCATGGGGTGGCGGCCACCCCTGTGTATCGCCTGGGTGAACGCCGACCACACCTGGTGGACCTCATCCGCGATGGGCAGTTCGAATTGGTGATCAACACCATTACCCGTGGGGGCCAGCGGGAGCGTGAAGGTTTTCTTATTCGCCGCACGACCGTAGAGCGGGGGATTCTGTGCATGACCTCCTTGGATACCGTGGCCGCCGCCATAGATGCGTTGAAGGGCCGAAGTCAGCGGCCATTTGAGGTACACTCCTTGAACGAGTGGCGGAAAGGAGAGACCCATGGCGCACGCGTTTGAAGTGCCGATCATCGAACGGCGCGACGTAGCGCCCGCTCATGTGGAGCTGATGCTTAAAAGCGTGCGGTTAAGCCAGGCTCAGCCGGGTCAGTTTTGCCACGTGCTCACCCCAGGCATGTTGCGACGCCCGATTTCTTTTTCCCGACTGGACCCGAAACGCGGGTTGGCTGGACTTCTTTTGCAAGTGGTGGGGTCGGGGACGGCATGGCTTTACGAGCGCAAAGCGGGGCAGAATCTGGACGTCATGGGTCCCCTGGGCCGGGGATTTTCCCCCCCAGAGGCTCACCGGCCCTGGATTTTGGTGGGCGGTGGCGTGGGGATCCCACCGATTTTCGCGGCCTTGGAGGCGTGGCAGAACCGGGTAACGGCCCCTATCCATGTTGTTCTGGGAGCACGCACCGCCGACTACCTCATTATGCGTCGAGATTTCCAGAGTCTTGGCACCAACCCGGTGCTGACCACGGATGATGGAAGTTTGGGTCAAAGAGGCAGTGTTCTTCCAGCCCTCGACCAATGGCTCGGCCAGTTCCCTGGGGCTGAAGTGATGGCCTGTGGCCCTACACCGATGTTGGCCGCCGTGCAAAAAACCGCTCGAGGCCGTGCCGGGCGCGTGCAATTGGCCCTGGAACAGCGCATGGGATGTGGGATTGGGGCATGCCTTGCTTGCGTTGTCCCAGCGGAGCCGCTAGGACCCGAAGGTCCTCGCTATCGGCGGGTGTGCACGGATGGCCCGGTGTTTCTCGGAGAGGAGTTGGTGTTCGATGCGCCTTGATGTGACTCTGCCCCGCGGACTTCAATTAAAAAACCCGATTATGGCCGCTTCCGGCACCTTTGGATTTGGGCCGGAGTATGCCGCCTATGTGGACATCAATCAGCTGGGAGGGGTGAGCGTCAAAGGAATCTCTCCCGATCCTTGGCGGGGTAATCCGCCGCCCCGCGTATGGGAAACAGCTGAGGGACTTTTAAACTCCATTGGACTGCAAAACCCTGGGATGGAGGTTTTCTTGGCAGAAGACATCCCGTTCCTGAACACCGTCGACACCGCCGTGGTGGCCAACATTATTGGCCATACAACCGACGAATATCGGAGGGTGGCGGAACGTCTCTCAAAAGAGCCGCGCATCGATGCCTTCGAAATCAATATCTCTTGTCCCAATATCAAGGAAGGCGGCATCCAATTCGGCCACGATCCGGATCAGGCGTTTAGAGTCACGCGCGCGGTCCGAGAGGTTACGGAAAAACCGATTATGGTCAAAGTGTCGCCCAATACGGGAGAACCCTGGGTGATTGCTGAGGCAGCCGTTCAAGCGGGTGCTGACATGATTTCGGCGATTAACACCTTGGTAGGGATGGCGATGGACTTAAATGCCCGCCGTCCCGCCCTGGGAGGGGTCACCGGGGGGTTGTCGGGGCCGGCGATAAAGCCGGTAGCGCTCCGGATTGTCTATGAGTTGGCGTCGCGTCTTAGTGTTCCGGTGATTGGAATGGGGGGGATTTCCTCCGCCGAGGATGTCCTCGAATTTCTTATGGCTGGTGCGTCGGCGGTGATGGTGGGTACGGTCACATTTCAACATCCCGAGCGCATGTTGACCATTATTGACGACTTGCCGAGAGTGCTCGAAACCTATGGTTTTTCAAGTGTGGAGAGCGCCGTGGGCGTGGCGCTGCCACAACGGAGGGAGGCTTAAAATGGCGGCGCGGCTCTGGGTGGCGCTAGACGTTGGCAGTCGCGATGCGGTCGAGAAGCTCCTCATGCAGTTGGGATCGCATCGGCACGTGAAGGTGGGCATGGAACTCTTCTTTCGCTTAGGTCTGGAATTTGTCCGCGATTTGGTTGGGCGTGGGTATCATGTGTTTTTGGATCTGAAGTGCCATGACATTCCTCGTACCGTGGGGCAGGCGGTGGCAGCACTCCGCAACTTGGGCGTAGAGGTCGTGACCGTTCACGCAAGCGGCGGTCTTTCCATGTTGGAGGCCGCGCGACAGGAGGCGGGCACCATGGACGTGGTGGCGGTCACGGTCCTGACCAGCTTGGATACGGCCCAGGTGTCCCAATTGGGCATTACCACACCCGTTCATGCGTTGGTCGAACACGCGGTGAAGATGGCTCGGCAAGCCGGCCTGGCCGGTGTGGTGGCGGCGGGTAGCGACGTTTCCCAAATCCACGCGCTTTGGCCCGGCGCACGGATCGTCGTCCCCGGAATTCGCTTTTTGGAGGACGAGCTCGGCGACCAACGGCGAGTCACCGACCCCGTCGAGGCGGTGGAGGCGGGAGCCACGGACTTGGTTGTGGGGCGGCCCATCATTATGGCTTCGGATCCTGCCATCGCCTTAAATCGTTTTCTTCAAGCCATATCCAAATGAGAGGAGCTTCATATGACGAGGTCGTGGAATCATGAGTGGGGATGGCAAAGCCTCAAGGAATCGGGTGCTCATCTTGAAGGGCATTTTCTTTTGACAACGGGGCGTCATTCCAATCAATTCTTTTTATTAGCCCGGCTAACCGAACATCCGAATCTTTTAACACCGTGGGCGGAAGCCTTGGCGGGACGGCTTAAACCCTATCGCCCGGAGACCGTGGTGGGTCCGGCGGTAGGCGGCATTATTCCGGCCTATGCGGTGGCAAGCTTTCTGCCCCAATCCCGGGTGTTATTT
>JAKADW010000100.1 GCA_021820165.1 Bacillota bacterium | reverse complement strand
TGGGCTCATCCAAAATATAGAGGGTGCGCCCATCGGAACGCCGGGACAGCTCGGTGGCCAACTTGACCCGCTGCGCCTCGCCCCCGGACAAGGTGGTGGCCGGCTGACCCAACCGAATATATCCTAAGCCGACGTCGTGCAATGTCTCCATCTTACGCTTTAAGCGGGGGTGGTGCTGAAAGAAGGCTAAGGCTTCGTCTACCGTCATATCCAGCACATCCGCCACCGACTTCCCGCGATATTTGACTTCCAGCGTCTCACGGTTGTAGCGGGTCCCCTTGCACACTTCACAGGGGACGTACACGTCCGGCAAAAAGTGCATCTCGATGCGCAAGATGCCATCCCCTCGACACGCCTCGCAGCGCCCCCCACGCACGTTAAAGGAGAAGCGGCCCGCACGATAGCCGCGGACCTGGGCTTCGGTGGTGTTGGCAAAAATCTCCCGCACTAGATCAAAAGCACCCGTGTAGGTCGCCGGGTTGGATCGGGGGGTGCGTCCAATCGGGCTCTGGTCGATGGCAATCACTTTGTCCAAATGATCAAGCCCGTGGATGTCTTGATGCCGTCCCACCCGCCGGCTGCGCGCCCCGTTCAATTCCACCTCCAGTCGGCGACGGACAATGTCGTTCACCAGCGTGGACTTTCCGGAACCACTAACCCCGGTCACCGCGACCATGAGCCCCAGCGGAATCCGCACCCGGATATCTTTCAAATTATGCTCCCGCGCGCCCTCAACCACCAGCCAACGGTCCCCGGGACTCCGACGGTGCGTGGGAACGGGTATCTCTCGCCGTCCCGACAAATATTGACCGGTCAGACTGGTGGCGTGGGCCATCACCTCGGCGGGCGAGCCAGCGGCCACCACATGGCCCCCATACACGCCCGGCCCCGGACCAATGTCGATGAGATAGTCGGCCGCCCGCATGGTGTCCTCGTCGTGCTCCACCACCAGCACTGTGTTGCCCAAGTCACGAAGACGCTTTAAGGTGCGAATCAGCCGGTCATTGTCCCGTTGATGGAGTCCAATCGAGGGCTCATCCAAAATGTAAAGCACCCCCATTAACGATGAGCCAATCTGGGTCGCGAGGCGAATCCGCTGCGCCTCCCCTCCCGAGAGCGTCCCGGCCGTCCGGGACAGCGTCAGGTAGCCCAATCCTACATCCACCAAAAATCCCAACCGCTCCAGCACTTCTTTCAAAATGGGGCGAGCAATCCGTTCCTGGCGCCCTTCAGGCCACACAATCTCCTGGAGAAAGCCCCGCGCCTGAACAATCGACAAATCGGTCAAGGCGGCAATTGAGAGCCCCCCCACCGTGACCGCCAAAACTTCCGGCTTCAAGCGCTGCCCATGGCAGGTCTGACAAGGTCGCGCCGTCATGTAGCCTTCAATCTCGGATCTTTGCACATCGGAGGTGGATTCCCGATAGCGACGCTCCAAGATGGGGATGAGGCCCGTCCACATAATGGTTTCCCGCCGCGACTGGCCGAAGATGGACTCATACTGAAAGGGGATAGGCTTCGAATAGCCCTCCAGCAACAGATGCTGCGCCTCATCCGAGAGATCTTTGAATGGCTCATCCGTGGGGATGCCCACGGTTCGTGCCAGCGCCTCGATGAGATCGGGGTAAAATCGGCTGGTTCCCCGATAGAGGGGAAAGAGAGCCCCGTCGGCCAAAGACCGCTCCGGATCCACAATCAATTCCGGATCGATTTCCTGTTTGAAGCCGAGTCCCGTACAGTCGGGACAGGCACCAAAAGGGGCGTTGAACGAGAACATCCGGGGGCTAAGTTCCTCCAGCGAAATGCCGCAGTTGGCACACGCCAAGTCCCGGGCATAGAGGGCGCCTTGGCCGTCCGGCGGACCAATCTCCACCAATCCCTCGGCGACCTCGAAGGCATGCTCAATCGCTTCCGCAAGCCGGGACTCAACGCCCGGGCGGAGCACAATTCGGTCGACCACCGCTTGAATGGTGTGCTTTTTGTTTTTGGTAAGCCGAGGCGGGGACTCCACCTCATAAAGCTCACCGTCAATCCGCGCCCGGGTGTATCCAAGGCGCCGAATCTCTTCCACCACTTTTTCGTGCGTACCCTTGCGGCCCCGCACAATTGGAGCGCGCACTTCGAGCCGTGTGCCCTCTGGTGCTTCAACCACCCGATCGACAATCTGTTGCACCGTTTGCGGCTGAATTTCCGCTCCGCACTTCGGACAGTGGGGTTGGCCGGCCCGCGCGTAGAGAACGCGCAGGTAATCATAAATTTCCGTCACCGTCCCCACCGTACTGCGTGGGTTGTGCGAGGTGGTCTTCTGATCGATAGAAATCGCCGGCGACAACCCCTCGATGGTGTCCACGTCCGGCTTATCCATCTGTCCGAGGAATTGGCGGGCATAGCTGGACAAGGATTCCACATAGCGCCTTTGCCCTTCGGCATAAATGGTGTCAAAGGCGAGCGACGACTTGCCCGATCCGGAGACCCCGGTCACGACCACCAACTGGTCCCGGGGGATGTCCACGGTGATATTTTTTAAATTGTGCTGCCGCGCGCCTTTGACCCGAATAACACCGCTAGCCACGTCGCTTGCTCCCTCCCACACTTTTAATGGGGCGTTCGGCTTCCAACTCCATCAACATATCCCGAAGCGCCGCCGCCCGCTCAAATTCCCAGTTTCGGCTGGCTTCCTTCATCTCCTTACGGATCTGATTGGCAAGCTTTATCCGTTCCCGGGCGCTGAGTTCCTTGACCGGCTTTTCGGCCAATCCGGCCGCCGATGGTTTGATGGCGGAAATCACCTCACGCACGTCCTTGGTCACACTCACCGGAGTAATGTTGTGTTCTTGATTATACCGTTCTTGAATGGCTCGCCGCCGCTCGGTCTCGGAAATCGCCTGGTGCATGGAGTCGGTCATTTTGTCCGCATACATGATGACCGTTCCCTCCACATTGCGGGCCGCTCGTCCGATGGTCTGCACTAAAGAGGTCGCCGATCGGAGGTACCCCTCCTTGTCGGCATCTAAAATGGCGACCAATCCCACTTCCGGCAAATCCAGCCCCTCGCGCAGAAGGTTGATGCCAACCAGCACATCAAATTCTCCCAACCGCAAATCACGGATAATGGCCATGCGCTCCATAGTGTCAATATCGGAATGCAAATACCGCACCCGAATGGCCGCCTCGCGGAGATAGTCGGTCAAGTCCTCTGCCATGCGTTTAGTTAACGTGGTGACCAAGACTCTCAAATTCCGGTCGACACGATTTCGAATCTCGCCCAAGAGGTCATCGATTTGGCCAGTGGTGGGCCGCACAATGATGGCCGGGTCCAAAAGGCCGGTAGGCCGGACAATCTGCTCCACCACCTTTTCCGCGTGTTCCATCTCATAGGGTCCCGGGGTGGCCGATACGTACATCACCCGGTCCACGTGAGCCTTAAATTCGTCAAAGGTAAGCGGCCGATTGTCGAATGCTGACGGCAGACGAAAGCCGTATTCCACCAAGCTCTCTTTCCGCGAGCGGTCACCCGCATACATGCCGCGGATTTGCGGCACCGATACGTGAGACTCGTCAATAATAGTCAAAAACTGCTTGGGAAAGTAGTCCAGCAAGGTGTAAGGCGGCTCCCCCGGCTGGCGGCCCGTGAAGTGTCGCGAGTAGTTCTCGATCCCTGAGCAAAACCCGACCTCCTGCAGCATTTCCAAATCATACCGGGTCCGCTGCTCGAGGCGCTGGGCCTCCAGATCCTTCCCACGCTCTTTCAGCACCCTTAAGCGCTCTTCTAGTTCCCGCTCGATGCTCCCAATCGCGGGATCGCGCCGCGACTGTCCCATCACATAGTGCGAAGCAGGATAGACGGCCACGTGCTCCCGTTCTCCTAAAATTTCGCCGGTCAAAACATCGAATTCACGAATCCGTTCAATTTCGTCCCCGAACAATTCCACCCGAATGGCTTGCTCGCTCCGGTTGGCCGGAAAAATTTCAATCACATCGCCCCGCACCCGAAACTTACCGCGCACGAAGTTGACATCGTTGCGGTCATATTGAATTTCCACCAGCTTTCGCAAAATGCTGTCGCGACTCCGCTCCTGACCCTTTCGCAACGACAAGACCAGGTCGCGATAATCCTCAGGCGACCCTAGTCCATATATACAGGAAACCGACGCCACCACGATGACGTCCGACCGCTCCAGCAATGATGAGGTGGCAGCATGGCGCAATTTGTCAATCTCATCATTAATTTGGGCATCTTTTTCGATGTAGAGGTCGGTCTGGGCAATATAGGCCTCGGGCTGATAATAATCGTAATAGCTTACAAAGTATTCGACTGCGTTGTTGGGGAAAAAGGCCTTCAACTCGCCGGCCAACTGCGCCGCCAACGTTTTATTGGGAGCGACCACCAAGGTCGGCAAACCGACTTCGCGAATGACATTGGCCATGGTAAAGGTCTTGCCCGATCCGGTCACGCCCAATAGCACCTGTTCCAGAAGTCCTTCTTTGAAACTCTTGGACAACGCCTGAATGGCGCCGGGCTGATCACCAGCCGGCGCATAGGGGCTCTTTAAATCAAATTCCGCCACGACGTCCTCCCTCTAATGTCCCTTGTTCACCATTTTCTCCAACACCGCCACCGCTGCCCGCAACTGGGGATCGTGACTCGGGATGTCCGAGGGTTGCACGCCCGCGGGCTCGGGCGCCACCACGTTGGGGCGAAGACCCTTATGCTCAATATAGTCGCCATTCGGCGTGTAGTAGCGCGCTACCGTCAATTTTAAGGATGCCCCACCGGAGAGCGGAATCACCTCCTGGACAATTCCCTTGCCATAGGTTCGGGTTCCCACCAGCTTTCCGCCTTGCCGTTCTTGTATAGCGGCCGACAAAATCTCTGCCGCCGAAGCGGTATTACCATTCACCAACACCACGATGGGCAGACCCGTGCCCGGTCCGGTGGAATCAAGCGTCCGATCCTCGTGGGCGTTCTTGTACTTTAAGGTCACCACCGGTCCTTTAGGAACCAACAGATCGGCTACCTTGAGCGCCTGTTGGAGTTCACCTCCGGGATTGTTTCGCAAGTCCAACACCAGCCCGCGGGGATGTTGCGCCATCAACTGATGGAGGCCCGCCACGGCCTGATTTCCCGTATCCTGGCCAAACTCGCTAATACCGAGGTAGCCGATGTGGTTTGGCAGCATGGTGGTAGAAACCGTGGGATAGGCGATGGTCCTCCGAACCAGCGTGACCCGACGGCTCCGCCCGGCCTCCGCTACCGTCAGCCGAACCCGCGTGCCGACCTTCCCGTGGAGCAAATCTAGGGCCACTTGGGAGGCCATGCCTCGGGTGCTATGACCATTAATGGCGGTAATCGTCTCACCCACCGTAAGCCCGGCTTGCGCCGCTGGGCTTTGGGAAAACACCGACTCAATCCGCAACGGGCCTTGTAAGCTCACGGCAATGCCAATGCCCACATAAGTCGGGTCTAGCATCGCGTTCAAACTCGTGGTCTGACCACCCGTGAGGTAGTTGCTGAATTGGTCATGCAAGGTATTGACCATCCCGTTGGTCGCCCCGAGCAATAGCTCTTTGGGGGTGTTATGCCAAATGGACTGGCCGCGAATCAACTCATAGGTGGACAAAAAGCGCCGAAACTGGGAACTCTCCGCCATGCTTGGGGGTATCCGATCGGGGGAATGGCGCGCCGTAAGCCACCAGGTGGCGGTGGAGGATCCCGCCATCAGTACCAGCGTCATCGCGCCCCAGGCCGCAACCTTGCGCACGTTCAATGAGAGAGCCCCCTTTAACCGTATCTCTCATTATAGCACACGATTGTTTTCTGATCAGACCTTGAGGAAACGGCGCACGGCAATGATGGAGGCGAGCCCTCCCACCACCAGTCCACCCACTACCGTAAATAGCGTGGTTTCGTCCAGCACCCGGTGAAGTCCGGCCATCGGCCAAAAAGGCAGGGAGGTGGCGGCCCGGCCCAGCACCCAGTGGTATCCAGAGCCGACCACGACATCAGCCGCCGCCGCCCCGACCAGCCCGATGATTAGCCCCTCGAGGATGAAGGGCCACCGGATAAACCAGTCGGTCGCGCCGACTAGCCGCATCACCTGTATCTCTCGGCGCCTGGCAAACACGGCCAAACGGATGGTATTGACAATAATGAGCATGGTGGCGATCGCGAGGAGGCCCTCGATGACCCAGCCACTCCACTTAAGAATGTTGCCTAAGCGGCTCAAACGACGTACCACCGTGCCCTGATAGACCACGTTGTGCACAATCGGATCTTTGGTCATGCGCGCCGCGACGGTGGATATTTGCTGCGGCGTCTTAGTGTAGACGTCAAACCCATCGAAAAGCGGGTTGGACTTCTGGATCACCTGAAACAGATCCTGTTGATCGGGAAACTCGTTTTTGAGGTTCTGGGCCGCCTGCTTTTTGGTGAAGAAGTCAATCCGCCGCACCTGGGGCCAATGGCGAGCCTGGTGGTAGAGCACCATTTCCTGACGACGGCTCACGTGCGGCTTAATAAACACGCGCATCTCCACCTGGTTTTCGAGGATGTGGGTCACGTGATTCACATTGACGCTCACCACAACAAACACCGCCAAGACAAACAGCGAAATGGTGACGGTAGAGACGGATGCCAACGCCATCCAGGCATTTCGGGTGAGACTGCGACCGGTTTCTCGTAGGAGATGCCCCATGCTGTTAAGACTCATAGCCGTATGCACCCCTCGCTTCATCACGTACAATGCGTCCGCCTTCGATCGCCACCACGCGCTTTTGCAATTGGTTGACCAAGTCCCGAGCGTGGGTCGCCATCACCACAGTCGCCCCGCGACGGTTAATTTCCAGAAAGAGGCGCATAATATCCGATGCGGTATCGGGGTCGAGATTGCCTGTCGGCTCATCCGCCAGCACGTAGGTCGGCTGGTTGACCAGTGCACGGGCAATCCCCACCCGTTGTTGCTCGCCACCGGAAAGCTGGTTCGGAAAATTGTCCTTTCGACGAGCCAGGCCCACCAGTTCGAGCACTTGCGGTACCCGCTTTTGAATCTCTTTTTTGGAGGCGCCTACCACCTCCATGGCAAAAGCCACGTTTTGAAAGACGTTTCTCGTCGGCAGCAGCTTGACATCCTGAAAAACAATACCCAGTTGACGCCGAAGTTTCGGTAGATGGCGAACGCGCATGGTCGTGAGGCGAAAGTGGTCAATGGTGACC
>JAKADW010000099.1 GCA_021820165.1 Bacillota bacterium | reverse complement strand
GATCCCACCTGCCCCGAAATGCACGAAATCCTGGTATCGAATTGGAATTCCGCGCCTTGGTGCTGGGCCTTTTGGTGGAGCACGTGCAGTGCATCGGCGGCCTTCAGTACTCCCGCCCCCGGCTCAAAAAGCGCTACGGTGTCGTGGCCCGCGCCTAGACCATATCGCGGGAACAACTCTTCTACTCCTACCACATCGAACGGTAGACCATGCGCCATAGCCGACTGGCGTGCGCCGCGCACCACTGGGGAAGACGACGCCCCTACCACCAAGCCTCCTCCTGGCAACAGCAGAGTTTGGCTTGCCCACTTCTCCAAATCACTCCAGGCCCGGTAGGCCGACAAAACCAAGGGCACGTAACGAGGATCCTCATAGTAAGCCTGGCGAATCATGCGGGTTGGCCCGTATGAAGACCCATAAGCATGTAATGGACTGTCAAATTGCTCGATGCCTAGGGTTTTGAAACCTCTTCGACTGCTCGCCTCTACGGTCGCGAGACCCATCACACCTAATCCAAGTTGCACCACGTCATAGTGTCGATCTTTCAATGTGCCGCTCCCCTTACTGTTCCAATAACGACCAGTCGACGGAGGCACCTGCCTCGTTAATTCCATGGTAATAAGAACCCCCATAAAATAGCAAGGGATCGGCTCCGTCGCCGCTCCATGAAAAGTCATCGACCGCCCCCACATAGAGGAAGTGGTCCCCGGTTGGGACCCGATCTTGGACATGGCATTGCAACCAGGCCAAGGCACCCCGAATCACCGGCACCCCGTTTGGGGTATGGTGCCAGATCGTGTACTCGGCCATCGGCCCATTCCCGGAAAATTGCTGGGCAATCGACTGCTGATGTCGATTCAACACGCTAATGGAGAATGGGCCGGCCTCCGGGGCAGACAACAGGGTGTGGGAATAGCTTGTGGCTTGAAGGCTTACCCCCACGAGAAGCGGCCGCAGCGAGAGCGACACGAAGGCGTTGGCGGTCATCCCGTGCACAGCGCCGTCGGGATGCGGAATAGCAAGGACCGTAATGCCGGTAGCAAATTGGCCACAAACACTACGAAACGCGCGTTCTCGGCTTGTTATCGCCATAGGAGTCCCCTTTCTCTAGGAATGAGGTCGATCCCGCAACGACGGGGCCGTGGTCGCAGTCGGCGTATTCTCGCCCCATCCAAATACATCCATAGTTTCATTAAACCACCGGGCCGGCGCCTCTGAGCCCCAAAAAGTGGCGCGCCTAGGGTCGTCGAGGTTCCACGCAATCGGTTTCAAACCGGGATCGGCACGTAAGTAGTCACCGGTGAATAACTCGATACGGTTCCCGTCGGGGTCCCTTAGATACAGGAAGAAGGCATTGGTCGTACCGTGGCGTCCCGGACCCCGTTCCAGGTTATTATGATAACCGGTCGATGCCAAGACATCAGCCACGTGAAGCAGGCTCTCTTTGGACGCCGCAATAAAGCTCGCGTGATGGAGACGTGGCCCCACTCCGTTGGCAATGGCTAGGTCGTGGGACGTCCCTTTTCGCGCCAGCCAGACCCCCCAAATGCGCTCACCCTCAGGCTCTTGGCTAACGGTGTACTCCGAGCACTCAAAGCCTAGATGCTCGGTGTACCAGTGATAGGCCTCTTCGATGTTTGGGGTCACGTAATTCACGTGATCCAGGCGCATCACTTCTGCGCCGTGATAGGCGTCGAAGCGTTGGAGATACCAGTCGACCCCGGTGACTTCGTGAATAAATTCCACCGGAAAGCCAAAGGGATCCATAATGCGAAGACTCTTGCCTACTCCTAGCTCCAGCTGGTCGCTCCAGTGGTGAGGCAGGTTTTGCGATTGGCACCAATCCGCCAATTGATCCAGGTCCCCTTCTGCGCCGACCCGAAAGGCCACGTGGTCAAAGCCGGGTCGGTCCGCCAAAGTCAGGACCAAATTGTGATGCACCCGGTCTTCCAGACCACGCAAGTAAAGATGCGTGGCGTCGCGGGCTGTTTCAACAAACCCGACCCGATCGACATAAAAAACGTGCGCAGCGTCAAGGTCTGTGACCCGATATTCTACATGGCTAGTTCGTGTAATGTTCACTGCGAGCATTACGACACCCCTTCCTCTCCCTCACCGGAGCGCTCGACGCGAGGCAACGCGTCCTGGTCCAAGAGGGCCTTGACTTGGCGTCGGGCGGGTTCCTTGTCGTAGCTAAAATATAGCGCGGAGGCCATTCGAATCGGGTCTCCAAAGAAGAAGCGTTCGTACAGGACTTGGCGCGAGCCGAACGCTGATACCGCCGTATCCCATGCCAAGCGAAAGAGCCGAGTACGTTCTATGGCCGTGGTGTTCTTGGCCTGGTAGTAGCGATCCAAATCATCCCGCAAATCCGGGTTTGTGAAGTCCTTCTCGGTGGGGAGCGCCATCAGCCCACTCGCGCCGAGCTGTTGGATAATTTCTACCAGGCGCGGATAGAGGCGAGGAAACGTGTTTCGCGCAACATTGAGCGGAGTCCAGTCTGGAGTCATGACTCCATAGTGATTAAGTTTTGCGTTCGCTTCAGACGCCACCACCAAGGCCTTCATGGTTTCCAGCGCGATGATGATTTCAGAGGCCTTTTCCTGAACGTGTTGAAATTGTTCAATCCCGATGGTATCGATCATGAGGCTTACCAAGCCTAACAAAAATTGTGCTTTGGTGGTGTCTTTGACCAGTACCTGATGGGTCATGTGCACCGTGGCATCGGTCTCGACATACATCTTGTTACATAACTCCCCGTCCTCCATAATGAACACCCGATCCCATGGCACTAAGACGTCGTGAAACACCACCACGGCATCCATTTCCTCGAACCGAGAACCTAAGGGATGATCAAAGTGGCTGCGTCCATAGTCGAAGGATTCACGGCAGATCAGGCGGAGACCCGGGGTGGATAATGGCAATGCAAACGCAAACGCGTAGGGCCGGTCTTCTTCGGTGGCCTTAATGACGGTGGAGGGGAAGACTAAAATTTCATCCGCCACGCGTAATGTGGCCAGCATCCGAGCACCACGGATGACGCCCCCTTCCGGCGTTTTTTTGACCACGCGCGCCGCCAAATACGGATCGGCTTGTTGCGAAGCCCCAACTCCCCGGTTGGCTTGGGGTAGTATCAGGGTGTGCGTGGTGCACAGATCATGTTCGCGGACGTACTCGTAATAACGCCGCACATTATCGGCGAACCGCGCGTCGCGCGTGCCAAAAAAGTCGGCTGCCGAAGCCATCGCCATCAATTCGGCGTTCAGGTAATCGGGAGTCCGCCCCATCATGCCCTGCGAGTACTCCGACCATCGCGTCATCATTTGGCGGCGCCGCTGCAAATCTTCTTTGGTGTGGGGTTGCATGAATGACGTCCCGACCCGCTGACCTGTGGACGGGGACCGATAGGTCATTTCATCGACCAACTCCGCTCGATGTTGGAGATCATAGAGGTTGGCCATAGTGTGGCATACATTCTTGAAGGCGGGATGTTCCGTAACCTTTCCCACCACTGGGGCACCATTTATCCATAAATCTCGTGGTTGGCGATTAATGTCTTCGAGATACTGCTGTCCGGTGCGTGCGGGCATTCAATTACCTCCTCATTTTATCAAATGGTTTATAACGGGATCCTAGGCATGGTGCGGACGGTATTAGTGAGTTGCCCGAGACCCTCTACCTCGCAGGTAATGACATCACCGATCTTGACCGGGCTAATGCCTTTAGGGGTCCCGGTCAAAATCACGTCATTTTCTTCTAACGTCGTGAATTGAGAGAGGTAGGCAATCAGTGCCGGAATCGATAGCATAAGATCCGCGGTGCTCCCTTCTTGCCGAAGTTCTTGATTCACCCAGGTGCGTATCTTTAAGGCTCCCGGATCTTCCACCTCATCTCGGGTCACCAAATACGGCCCAAGGGGACAAAACGTGTCAAACCCTTTAGCCTTAAGAGGTGGTCGAAACATGTTGGTGATATAGTCTCGACACGTGAAGTCGTTGGCGATGGTGTAGCCCTTCACATAATCTAGAGCGGCTTTTGCCGTCACTTTAGAGCAGGTGCGGCCGATCACCGCGGCCACCTCGGTCTCGTAGTGACAGTGGCTGGCCCCCTCGGGATACCAGATGTCGTGGCCTGGGCCAATGACACTGCCTAGTGGCTTGACAAAGAGAGCAGGGGCCGGGGGCTCGGCCAGACCGAGTTCTTCGGCGTGGTCCTTAAAGTTGAGCGCAATTCCGATTATTTGTCGCGGCACTACCGGAGCTAGAAGATTTAGCTGCGAAACGGCAACCGACTCACCGCGGAATTCCACCCGATCTCCTTGGACCAGCCCTTGATACGCTTGACCTTCAACTCCCCAGCGCGCGACCCGCATTAGGACACCTCCTGGCTTTTTAGGAGTCCGTAATCTGTAAGCACCTGAGATAGACGCCGTTCGAGGTCGGCACCGGGTAGTGTAAGAGGTAGCCTGACTGCAGGATGAATTAGACCCATCAATCCCATGGCGGCCTTGACGGGTCCCGGATTGGTTTCCCAAAAGAGGGCCTGGTTCAACGCCAAAAGGCGAAAATGTAAATCGAGGGCCTCCCGGTACTTCTCTTCATGAACCCAGTTGTAAAGATTAGCCACGGCTTTTGGCAACAGATTAGCGGTCGCACTAATGTGGCCGGCTCCTCCCAACATCAGCATCGGGTAACACAAGGCCTCAATTCCGGAATAGACCAGAAAATCGCGTCCTACGACTGAAAGCACCATCGACACTTGTTCAAAATCCCGATTGGCCTCCTTAACCCCCACCACATTCTCGGCCTTGAGCCGAATTCGTTTCATGGTGATCGGCTCCAAGTTCACTGCAGTACGTCCGGGGATGTTATACAGCACAATCGGTAACGTGGTGGATTTGGCCACCTCCAAAAAAAAGTGATAAAGACCGTCTTGGGACGGCCGATTGTAATAGGGGACGATCACCAGTGCCGCGTCCGCGCCCAATGCTTGGGCTTGATGGGTAAGTTCTAGGGTTTCCTCGAGATTATTACTGCCAGTACCCAGCATAACCGGGACTCTTCCCGCTACGGTATCGATAGTAGTTTGGAAGACTGCCACGCGTTCTTGCAGTCGAAGACTACTCGGTTCCCCGGTGGTCCCGGTGACGGAGATGCCGTGGGATCCTTCTCGAATCTGCCATTCAATGAGGCCTCTTAACGCCGCATAATCGACCTCCAAATCTTGGTCAAACGGGGTCACTACGGGGGCAATCGAGCCTCTCAGTCGGTTGATATCGTAAGCCACGCTAATCCTCCTTGTTCAGTCTTTGGTCGTTGGGCGTCATCGGCTTAGGCATCACAGCTCTCACTGCGTTCGCCAAATTCCCGTATAGCTTTCGAACCTGTTCCTCTAATAAAAACGGTGCCGCGCCTTCGGCGGCAGACTGTAAGGCCTGATAATGGGCCTCTACAATCGTGTCAGCCGTCCGGGGAGCCCACAGCACGACATTTTTGGCACCTCGATAGAGACGTATCCCAACCTCTTCGGCCAGACTGGCAGTCACCCGGTTGGGACAGGCAGCATGCCATGAGTCAATAATCTCTTGATGAGCCGTGTAGAACGAAGGGAGATCCCGGTTTTCCACCACGCGGGCTAATTCTTGCACTCGCCTCCGCCATTCTTGGCGCCCTTGCGGTCCCATGATTGGCGCCACTAATGACAGAATCGACCCCTCCAACACCCCTAAGGTCTCAAACAATTGGGCGTCCCGGACAAAATCCACTGGCGCCACCTTGGCCCCCACGTGATTGGCATAGGTGACCATGCCTTCGGCCTGAAGACGGCGTAGGGCCTCTCGAACCGGCAACGCGGACACTCCATGGGTCTGTGCCAAACTTTGCACCACCAAGTGATAGCCCGGCGGAACCGCCTCGCACTCAATTTGCGCGCGGAGATAGTGATACACCTCATCGGACTTAGACATCGTCACCACCCTATTGATTGAATCTACTGTAATATTGTATCAAATCGTGTGTACGACTATTCATAATAAATAGCCATTACCATTGTATTCTACCATTGCGGAGATGACTAGACCATTGCAACCAGATCAAGAGCGAAAGTCAAAGGATGGCGCGTTATTCGGGGCGGCCATTACCACGCATCCGACAGGAGAAATTCGACATAAGACTGGCGGAAGTTGCCGTCTGCGCGTACAGGGGCCGATCCCCGGAGGCGACGGCGGGTAACTCTGGCGAAAGGACCAGCCCCAAGTTGGGCCAATAGCCCGAATCGGTGACTCGGGGCGGTTACGGCCGCCGAAGCGGCCCCAGGGCCTATTATGCTTTTCTTTCCGATTGTGACATACACCCCGGTGTACCAGAAACCCGGCGCCTTTGATTGCATGCGTCGGAGACATCGCTCGACGCAGGCGGGAGAGCGCGGGCAACGCGTCGACGACCCACCCGGATTCCTGATCGCACAACAGGCACTTCCCTACTGGGTCCATACGGGATAGTCATTTCCATTGATCCTGTGTTCGTGTCCGAGCCGCTCTTGCAGTTGCGTGTTGGAGACACCGAGCATGGCTTTGGAAGAGAAGAGATCGCTCAAAACTCTCCATGCGGTGCCGCCTTGGTGTGTGACTCGTCGGGCCGCTCGAGGCGCGTCGTGCCCGCTCGGGAATAGTTTAGGCGAAGTCCTCACAATGGGCCATCCAGTCGCGCAAATGACCTTGACATTGCCAGACGTCATTGAAGATCTGTTCTTGCGTGACTGCTACCAGGTGTTTGATGCCGCCGACGCGGCGGCGCTCGATGTGTTTGTCGAGCACTATCAACACTGCTCGATGGGACCGAACGCCAAATGGCCAGCGCTCTTCCGAGACTACGAGGGGGTGAGAAACAGCCTCATCTATCAAGAGATTAGAAATGGGCCCATGGGAGGCGTTGATAGCCGTATCAAAATGGACCATCGGCGGGGATGCGGTCCTGCAGGGCAGACCGAGCCGGATATCCTCCGTGCTAGACTTTGAAAAAGAGCCCCTTTTCATGTGGCGTCAGGCATTGGATCCCAAACCTCACGCCATGCGGCGTGCGAGTATCGAAGAAACCTTAAGGGATGTGCGGACTTCGGTGCTGGCCAACTGAGGATGATTTAGCCAAGCCTCGCGCACTGGATCCGGACGCCTTTGCCATTCGTCGGGCCAAAATTCAATGGGAGTGAAATCGTCCAAGACAAGCAAGCCCCC
>JAKADW010000098.1 GCA_021820165.1 Bacillota bacterium | reverse complement strand
GATTGGGTGGAGAACAACTGGCGTCAGAAAGATGCGAGCCTCTGGGAATTCCGGGATCAGGACGACTATTATACCCATTCCGTACTCATGTGCTGGGTCGCCCTATATTATGGCTCCTTAATGGCGGACGTCGTTAAGGACCATGAGCATGCCACCCGCTGGCGGCGCGTAGCGCACCGGGTTAAAGATGCGATTGAGCAGCAAGGCTTCAACACTGAAGTGAACTCCTATGTGCAATCATTCGGCGGCCACGCCGTAGATGCCGCGTTGTTGGTTATGCCGCTTTACGGCTTTTGCCCCGCCGACGATCCCCGGTTCCTGGGCACATTAAAAAAGATTGAGCAGGACTTGGTGAAGGGCCATTGGGTCTATCGCTATGCGAGCGATATGCTAGGAACCGCCGCACACCCGTTCGTGCTTGCGTCCTTCTGGCTGGCCCGCCTCTACATTCGTCTTAACCGCCTAGCCGAAGCGGACGCCCTCATTGAGGGACTCCTGGGCTATCGCACCGATCTCGGTCTTCTAGGCGAGCATGCTGATCAAGAAACGGGCGACCCGCGGGGGAACTTCCCACAAGGATTTTCTCATCTGGGTCTGGTCATGGCGCTCATCGAGCTCCATCAAGCGCGCGCGACCGCATCTCGGTAACTTTTCCGGGACTGGGAGCGTTATCCCTGTCGAAGGAGTGAATCCATGTCGATTTTTCGCCGTCGACCATACCTTATGGCAAGCCTTATGGCGGGAGCCGCCTTGATGCTCTTGCCGTTCACCTATCTAGCTGGATGGCTTGGCGATTTAGGGCAGGTGAAACCCGCGTTGACGGCGCTAACTGCTGCCAACCAAGAAGTCGCCTGGCACAGCGCTCACGAGCCCCATCAGCCGCCTCAGGGAACTCCGGTGGTACGGTCTACCTGGACCGATGCCTCAGTGACGCTCACATGGAACAAAGTGGCAAAGGCGTCCACCTATACCATCTATCGTGCTCCCGCTTCGGATAGCTTCAGCCAAGCGTCAGCCATCGCTACCATCACGCCCACCCGATCGCCCAGCTATACCGACACCACCGTTCTCCCGGGAACCACCTACCATTATTGGGTGGCGGCCGACAACGCCGCCGGAGAAGGCCCCGTGAGCCCCGCCGTGACCGCGCGCACATATCTCTCATGGACCACCATCACCCAAATGGGAGAACAGGCGGCCGGCTCCGTGAGCGCTAATCAGTGGTCCAAGACGGCCTGGGGACTCTTGGGCAGCCACTCCCAGGTGGAGCGTGGTCCCCTTTGGAATATCGCCGGGACGCTTGTCACCCCGTTGGTAGCCGCGCCGACGCATTCGACTTGGCTTAAGTCCGAGGGGGTCACGTGGCATCTCAAAGGTCAAACCGTGAGCGCCATATCCATTCGTGGCGAGGTGAGCAAAATCTCCGCCCAAGCATCTCTTGCAGTCCTAGTTCACGGCGCCTGGACCCCCAGCGATTTGGCGCTCTGGCAAGAAAATGGCCATTGGACGACGGCGGTGATTAGCCAGGGGGCAAAGCCCCTTCCCCCTAAAGCGCTCATCTTGAATCAATACGGCCAGGCGGTTGGTATCAGCGATTCGAACGGTACCTTCATCAATGTGTAGCCTGTATCTCGTTCGCCATGCCGAGACCGCTCCAAACTTTAGTCAGCCCGCATCCACCTGGCCTCTCACCGAGGCGGGGCGCGTCGCCGCCTCGACCTTAGCGAAAGAGATTGATTGGGAGACCGTCAGTCTAGTGGCCTCAAGCCCGGAACCCAAGGCCATCGAAACGGCTCGCGCATTGATGAGCCCAGTCGCTTATTGCCGATTTACCATCATGGACGATCTTCGGGAACTCAGCGCTCCCCTTGTCAAGCATCCCGACGACTTCCGCCAGCAACTCGCGAGGCTATTCGAGGGCCACCCTGAGACGGGCTGGGAGAACCCCGAGAGAGCGCTAACGCGAATCCTGAAGGCCGCCCATGCAGCCTCGCGTTCGGCTTCTCCGAAACGAGCGGTGGTCGTTTCCCATGGCCGCATTCTTACCCTCCTCGTGAGCCACCTCATGCGTCGCTCGCCGACCCTTACTCTCTGGGAACAGATCGCGATGCCCGACATCGCCCGCGTCAACCTAAAAACCTCTGTAGTCGAACGTCCATTCGGGATCATGATATCGCCGCCCGCGCCCGGCACGGAAGGCAAGCAAGGTCGCGCAGGTTCGCCGCAATAGACAATCCACATCTCGCCCCCAACTCTTTCCCTCAAACAGCCAAAACTTGGTTCGATGCGGGAGCAGGAAAATTTCCCCGCGTGTCGAAACTTTCTTGCTTAATCTTCGTAAATCCATATAGGGGGCTCTAACAATGCCACGACAATCTTCGCCACACTCATTCCACGATTCCCCGTCCCCGCGCCGAACAAAGAGAGCCCTCTCATTGGCGGCCCTCATGGCGGGCGTGATGACGCTTGCTGCAGCCTGCGGCACCACGGCTAAAACCAGCCCAACGAGCTCGGGCACGGCTACGCCGAACCCCAACGGGGTCATCAATTATGCGGAAACACCAGCCTCGAGCCTGAACTGGTTTCTGCCCATTGTCAATGCCAGCTATGACAGCATCCAGAATTTCCAGTTCATCTATCAGATGTACAAGCCTCTTCTTTGGGTCAATGCCAACTATACGATTAACTGGAATTCCTCCATCGCCAAAAAAATTACCTATAACAAAGCAGGTACGGTGTACCATGTCTTCTTGCACAAGAAGTGGCATTGGTCTAATGGTCAGCCCGTCACCAGCCAAGACATCCTCTTCTCCTGGAACGTGATCAAAGAAGCTTCCTCGTCCCAGGCCCCATCTCCCTGGCCCTATGTAGGGGCTGGGTCGGGCGATATCCCCAACGGTGTCGCGAGTGTGGTTGCCAATAACCCCTATGAGGTCACCTTTACCCTTAAGAAGCCGGCCAACCAGCAATGGTTTATCTTCAACGGCATCATCCAAGTTATTCCAATGCCGAAGGCCGCGTGGGATATCCACAAGAACATCTTGAACGAGGTCAAATACCTGGGGTCTCAGGGAAGTAATCCGCAATTTGATAAGGTTGTCGACGGACCGTTTGAAATCGGCCGTACCAAGCGATCGCAATACTGGGAACTGGTTCCGAATCCCAAGTATGACGGGCACAAGAGCAAGGTGAAGGCAATCTACTTCGACTATCAAGGCTCGTCCTCCAGCGAATTTGGAGCCTTGAAGACCGGGACAGTCAACGTCGGCTACCTCGACCTCTCCCAGTACGGGTCACGCTCGGCATTAACCAGCCTCGGCGACGTAATCACGCCTCAATACCTCTTTGGCTACTTTGAGACGCAGTTGAACATGTTCCCCGGATCGCCGGTCAAATCGCTGATGGACAAGCTCTATATCCGCCAAGCGCTGCAGATGAGCATTGACCGCAAGGCGATTGACCAATCCATTTACCACGGATACGCGCCGCCTATCTACGGGCCAATTCCATCCACGCCGAAAACCAACTTCTTTGACCCGGCTTTGGCAAAGAACCCGTATCCGTACAGCCCGTCTAAGGCACAAAAGCTCTTGGAAAGCCACGGCTGGAAGATGGTCAGCGGGGTGATGACTCGGCATGGTCACCCATTGGTGCTCACCCTCGCCTATCCAACCGGGACACAATCGGAGCAGACGGAAGTCCAGCTCATGCAGGCCGACTGGGCCAAGGCAGGGATCAAGGTCTCGCTCCAAGGCATGCAGGCAAACCAACTAGAGGAAATTACCTATAGCCCCAGCGAGTCGTCACGGTGGGACATGGCGACCGGTCTCGCTTGGTTCTATGACGGGCCCGGCTATTGGCCGACAGGAGGGCAGTTGTTCGCCACCAAAGCGCCTTCTGGATTTGGCTACAGTAACCCGACCGAGGATGCCCTGATTGCGGCCACGCATCGGCCCTATCCCACGGCGGCCCAATCGCTTAAAGTGTTCTACCAATATGAGGACTTCACCGCCAAGCACCTTCCGGTCCTTTGGCAGAACAACGTCGGTACGTTGGCCGTGCATGCGCCTAACGTCCACGGCTCAGTGAAGTATGCGGACGCGTCCGTGGGCTTCCCACAAATGCAATACTGGTGGGTGTCTAAATAACGGACATCGTATCAGGGAGGCTGCCTTAGGGTGGCCTCCCTTTTTTGTCGGAAAGGAACGGAATCTGATGGTAGCTCGGAGTCCATCCTCACCCGTCGGGTCTATTGACGCCCGATTAGGAACCTCACGCTACGCGCCTTCTGCCAACGCGACGCAGGCCTTGCCGGAAGCCTTAGCCTGGTAAAGCGCTCGATCGGCCGCGTGTGCTAATTGCCAAGCCGTGGGCGGGTTCGGTTCCGATCCCTGCATCCCGGCGATGCCGCCGGAGAATGAAACTCCGGGTATTCCTCCAATGGGGGATGTTTGGAGCCGCTCCAATAGCCGCTGAGCCGCGGCTTGGGCCTCGGCGGTCGTGGTGTCCGGCAAAACCCAGCCGAACTCTTCCCCGCCTAACCGGCCTAAAATGTCGGTACGCCGTGCCACATCACGCAATTGCGCACCCACCTCCCGCAACACGGCATCGCCGGCCGCGTGGCCATATCGGTCATTGATGGCTTTGAAGGCGTCGAGGTCTAAGAAAAGAAACGCCAGCGGATATTGGCCACGAGCCGCGGCCGCCACCTGCGCGGTGCAGTGTTCCCAAAAGCTCGCGGGCCGCCTAAGACCCGTTAACTCATCGAACTCAGCGCGATATTGCAACGGAAGCCAAAGCTCGTGTCGGACAATCCTCCACAAAACGCCAAACAAGACGAATGTCAAACCAATCTCGGCACCGATTCCGCCGAGGATCGCATGGGGGACCGCGGCCCAGCGCGTCCCAAGCGGTATCCCCAGAACTACGAGAGTGAGGGCAATATAAATTCCCACGAACATCCCCCCCCGCCGCTGTAGACGGGCCCCGACCGGTGAATTGGAAGAGAGCTTTCCGAAACGACGTCGCTGGCGAATAGAATCACGTCCTTGCTGACTCGTGCAACCTTTATCCAGCATTCGCCGTGAATTCCCCTCTTTCCTCTTTGAAGAGCCGTGGAAAATAGCACTCTTGATTCAACCCAGTACCCTCCGAAAAGCATTATTTGCCTATCTTCTCCGGCACACCCCTGTGGCGTTCGTTCCACAGAAAAAAGAGGGGGCCTCAAAAGAGGAGTTCTTGGGGACTGCCCCAAAGTGATTTAAAGAATCCCAAACGCCATGGCACAAGGAGGTGCACAGAATGGGTTACGGCTTGTGGTCGGCCCTTCAACCGATTGTTGATTTGCAAACTGGGACCGTGTTGGCCCACGAAGCGCTATTACGGGGGGAGCCGGGCACCGCCTGGGAATCGCCACACGCCCTGTTTGAAAAAGCGACGGCATTGGGCCACCGGGTCACCTTGGAAGCCATTGCCCGTGATTTAAGCCTTCGCCGCCTGAAGGACCTGCCACCGACACAAAAACTTTTTATGAATATTGATGCCCTATCCCCCGATATTCCGGCACTACCAGGGCATCTTGAGGTCGATCCCCGGCGCGTGGTCCTGGAAATTTCCGAACAACAGCCAGTGCTCACCAATGCACTATTGCTGGAGCAGGTCGAGGGCTGGCGTTCGGCTGGCCATGCGATTGCGTTGGATGACTATGGCGCAGGCTACATGGGAATCGGGGCCCTATTAACCTTGCGGCCAGACGTGCTCAAATTGGACCGGGTCATCATCGCCAACTTGGACCAAGATTCGCAGCGCCAAATTATCGTGCGTCACATGGTCGGGATGTGCCAGGAATTAGGGATCACACTTCTCGCGGAAGGAATCGAAACGCCCCAGGAACTGGTGGTGGTACGAGAGCTTGGGGTCCAGGTCGGGCAAGGATTTCTTTTGGGAAAGCCGGCCGCTAATCCCGTGACCGCGGTGTTCCTCCCCACAGATGGGAACTCTGTAGCTGGGGTGCATTATCGTCCGTAACGATGGGCTGACGGCACCAATTTGGCCAGGATACCCTCTGCCAATACCTTGACCATCCATCGCTGAGGGGACTAGGCGATAGCCTCCGAAGGCAGCCCGGACAATCTGCGTGCAACACGTCCCAAGACTAATGCCGATGATGAGCCCAGGAGCATCGCCGTCCGGCTATGAGGGCACCCAACCCCGGCACGACGCAGATGCCCCGGAGTGCGCTTCCGAATCCGGTCCTCTAGGCAGTCTTCGAGCTGCCCAATCTACGCGCCTCGGAGCACCGGCGCCGTTATCCTAGAAAATCGGTACGCGGTATTTTGATGAAGCGTGCGCCCATCTAATGAACCGAGGACAACCTACGCTCCGGTCTTGACAGGCTGTTTCACCTTCGCCATGGTAAGAAATAGAAACGTCATAGGTGGTGATATGATGTCTAATGTAGAATCTCGGCCCCCCTTTCCCCCTTTCGATGCGGAGAGTGCACGAACCAAGGTCCGGATGGCAGAAAATGCGTGGAACACCCGTGACCCTCTGAAGGTCGCTTTGGCATATAGCCCTGATAGCCAATGGCGCAATCGGTCCGAGTTTATCTCGGGTCGTGAGGAAATCGTGGCCTTCCTGAAACGTAAGTGGGCACGCGAACTAGACTATCGGTTAATCAAAAGCCTCTGGGCATTTCACGAAGACCGCATTGCTGTCCGTTTTGCCTATGAATGGCACGATGACTCGGGACATTGGTACCGATCCTACGGCAACGAAATGTGGCAATTCAACGCGATGGGCCTCATGATGCGTCGGCATGCGTCGATTAATGACCTTCCCATTCGAGAGCAGGACCGCCTCTTTCATTGGCCACTGGGCCATCGGCCGGACGACGTCGGAGAATTGGAGGCGTTCCCGATTCCTTTGTGAGAAAGCCGCCGACAGGCCCAATGGAGTGGAGGGAATACAAGTGGAGGTTGGCCAGCATGTTCAGTCGCGACACCTGGTGAACGCGAGTATGGTTCGTCGCTTCGCCGATGTGTCGGGCGATCACAATCCGCTTCATCTCGATCCCGGATTCGCCGCCAAGACCCGGTTCGGGCGTCCCATTGCTCACGGGGCACTGATCATGAGTTTAGTTTCGGCGCTTTTGGGCGAACGGCTCCCGGGGCCGGGCGCTATTTACCTCAGCCAAACGGCTTCCTTTAAAGCCCCGGTGTACGTGGGAGATACC
>JAKADW010000097.1 GCA_021820165.1 Bacillota bacterium | reverse complement strand
CCCATTTGACCGCCGAGCGTCGCTAAGATCCCGTCGGGTCGTTCCTTTCCCAAAATGTAGGCCAGAAACGATACCGTCAACGGCTCAATATAGACGGTGTCGGCTACCGACAGATCTGTCATGATGGTTGCCGGGTTACTGTTCACCAGCACTACCTCGATGCCTTCTTCCTTTAGCGAACGGCACGCCTGGGTCCCTGCATAGTCAAATTCTGCTGCCTGGCCGATAATAATGGGACCGGAGCCGATCACCAAAACCTTTTGTATGTCTCGCCGCTTAGGCACGTGGTTCCTCCTTGTGGCCTGTCACTAGCCCCATGAATTCGTCGAACAGGTAAAGGGAGTCAGAAGGACCGGGACCGGCCTCGGGGTGATGCTGGACCGACAAAATCGGCCGCTCTCGATGCTGGATTCCCTCCACCGTTTGGTCATGTAAGTTGGTTAGGCGCACCCGATACCGGTCCTCGAGCTCCTTAACATCAACGGCATACCCATGATTCTGGGCAGTAATCAATACTTTTTGGGTCACATGATCCCAAAGCGGATGATTAGCCCCGTGATGGCCAAACTTCAAGGGATAGGTACGAGCCCCCTCTGCAAGCCCAATCAGCTGGTGACCGAGGCAAATACCCAAAGTCGGGTAATGATCGATAATGTAACGTACGGTCGGGAGCACTTGGGGAATACTGGCGGGATTTCCCGGGCCATTGGACAGCACCACGCCGTCCGGTGCTAAGGACACCAGCTCTTCCGGGCTAATTTGGGGTGGTACCACAGTCACCCGGGCACCGCGCCGTTGCAGTTCAGTTAAGATAGAGTTTTTTGCACCATAGTCCACCACCACGATGTGCGAACCCGGGCCGGGAATCGTAATCCGATGTGGTGTAGCGACCTCAAACACACTGTTACTTAAATCCACCGCACCGATCGCCGCCATGACTTCTTCGGATGTTCGTGTATTCGGTGTCAGCGCCGCCACTTGGGTGCCTTCAGCCCGTAGATAGCGAGTGAGGCTTCTGGTATCGATCCCAACCAGTCCTACCTTATGGTAGCGCCGCAAATAGTCACCAATCGACTCAATATCGCCTAAGTGTGATGGGGTCTTTGCATTCTCGCGCATGACGACCCCCCGCGCCCATGGAAACAACGATTCTGCCGCTTCAGCAAATGTCCCATAATTCCCAATAAGGGGATAGGTGAGCACCACAATTTGTCCATAATAAGACGGGTCCGTTAAAATCTCTTGGTATCCCGTCATGGCCGTGTTAAATACCACTTCACCCGCCACGACGTCTTCGGTTGCCCCGATTAACGTGCCATCATAGCGCCTGCCATCCTGGAATATCAGACTTCCTGGCACACTCACACTAACACCTCCCCGTCTTGCATCGTCCATCGCCCATGGAACATAGTGGCAACGGCCCTTCCCGTCAGCTCCATCCCATTCATCGGGGTATTCCGCCCACGCGAGTAAAATTGCGTAGAGTCGACGCGCCATCGATGCTGCGGGTCGATCAATGTTAGGTCTGCTCGCGCTCCCGGCACGATCCCTGGATAATTCATCCCCAGGGCCCGATGCGGGCCCACGGTAAGTCGTGCCAAGAGATCTAAGGGCGCCATGCGCCCGCTATGCAGTAACACCGTCAGTACCGCCCCGAGACTCGTTTCAAGTCCACTAATCCCGTAGGGCGCATCGAGATAGGTCCTGTTCTTCTCATCACGATGATGCGGGGCATGGTCGCTGGCGATGACCGTGACCAGTCCTGACACCACCGCGGCAATCAGCGTCTGTCGAAACGCGTCGGGTCTTAATGGAGGGTTCACTTTGGTCACTGGATCGACGTTCCATTCGGCTACCGCCTCGTCGGTAAGCAAGAGGTGGTGTGGCGTGGCCTCGGCAGTCACCGACGCCCCCCGCTGGCGCGCATAGTGTATCGCATCGAGCGAACCAGGCGCTGTCACGTGAGCCAAATGCAGTGGCCCCCCGGTCAGAAGACTGAGTTCCACATCGCGCCATACCAGACTGGACTCCGCCACTCCGGGCACTCCCGGGAGCCCCACCCGACTTGAGACTTCGCCCTCGTGCATTACCGAGCCCTCCGATAAATCCTGGTCTTCCGCGTGCTGAATGATGGGGTGCCCAAGCGTGGTGGCATAACTTAAGGCGGCTCGCATCAAACGGGACGGCCCGACTGCCTGACCGTCGTCGGAAAACCCTACAGCGCCAGCCCGTTGCATCATTCCCATCTCGGCGAGTTCTTGACCCCGAGAACCTTTGGTGACCGCCCCCAGGGGCCAAATATCCACCAGTCCAATTTCTTGTCCCCGCCGGATTTGCCAGTCTACCAGAGCTGGGATGTCGATTACGGGATCTGTATTGGGCATCGTGGCCACCACCGTAAAACCTCCTGCGGCGGCGGCCCGGCTCCCCGTTTCCAGATCCTCTTTATGCTCCTGGCCCGGTTCACGGAAGTGGACGTGGATATCGGTCAGGCGGGGCACGGCCCATAGCCCCCGACCATCAACCGTCTCCATTCCGGGACGCTTGGCCGCGACAAACTGCCCATTCTCCACAAAAAGATCCCCGGCACCATCTCTACCCGTGAAAGGATCTAAGACACGGACATTTTTTATGTGCCAACTCTGACCGGAGTGACTCTCTCTGTTAGATGTCATTATGTCCTCCCATGAGCCGATATAAGACGGCCATGCGCACCGCGACACCTAAGCGCACCTGGTCCAGGACCAGACTTCGGCTCCCATCTAATACCTCGCTATCAATTTCCACGCCACGATTTTGCGGGCCCGGATGCATTACCAGGGCCTCGGGCGCCCAGGCATGGAGCCTCTCCGTGGTAAGGCCCCAGCGTTCTCGGTATTCCCGCCAGGACGGAACTTCCCCAGCAGTCTGCCGCTCGCGTTGCAATCGAAGGACTTGGACGACATCGGCGCCTTGGATACCCGTTTCCAAGTCCGTCGTGGCCTTGACCGGCAAACCCTGAGGGAGAAGGTTCGGAGGCCCTACGATGGTCACCTCGGCTCCCAATCGAGTGAGCCCCCAGATGTCGGAACGCGCCACCCGACTATGTAACACATCCCCCACAATGGCCACTTTTTGTCCGCTAACCCGGCCCCGATGAAGCTTAATCGTCAAGAGGTCGAGAAGTCCTTGGGTCGGATGTTCATGCATTCCATCCCCCGCATTGATGACTGGAATCCCTAGTACGTCTGCTAGTAGGCCCGGCGTCCCCGCCACCTTATGGCGCATCACCACCGCATCAATGCCCATGGCGGTCAGATTCGAAGCCGTATCATATAAGGTCTCCCCTTTTTCGACACTCGAACCACTAGCCTGAAAGTTTATCACATCGGCGCTCATGTATTTTCCGGCCAATTCAAACGAGTTACGGGTCCGGGTGCTCGGCTCGAAAAACAAATTAGCGATTGCTTTGCCGCGTAGTGTGGGCACCTTTTTAATGGGGCGTGACAGGATATCGGAGAGGGTCTCAGCTATGGATAAGAGTCCATTTAAATCGTCCGTCTTAAGGTTGCGTAGACCAATCAAATCTTGCACGCGCGTCGACTCCTTTTTTTCCTAATCATGACGTTTTTCCACAAACACGCGGTCCTCACCGTCCACCTCGGTGAGCCGCACTCGCACTTGCTCGGCGCGAGCGGTTGGCACATTCTTACCGACAAAGTCGGCTCGAATCGGCAGTTCACGATGCCCGCGGTCGATCAGGACCGCAAGTTGAATCGCCTCCGGTCTGCCGTAGTCGGCGAGTGCCTCCATGGCTGCGCGCACGGTGCGGCCGGTAAAGAGCACGTCATCGACTAAAATCACCACCCGCTTATCAATACTTACGTCAATTTGCGTGGGTTGCACCCGGGAAAACGGTCGCTGAGTCCAGTCATCGCGATAGAGACCGATGTCGACCATTCCGAGCGGCACGGCCACGTTTTCCACCCGATATAGGTTATCCCGAATACGCCGCGATAGGGGGACTCCGCGGTTGCGGATTCCTACCAACACGATGTTGTTGGCTCCGTGATTACGCTCGATAATCTCGTGGGCAATGCGCATTAAGGAGCGCCGCATCCCGTCTTGGTCTAAAATTTCTGCCTCTGCCACTGAATTCCTCCCAACAAAAAATGCTCTAACCCGGCGAAGGCTAGAGCAAAAAAACTTTGGTTGCCCCTTTCCAGCCTCGCGGGACTGGTATTAAAGGAAGTGTACCCCAACCCATGTTATCTCACGCGACACTGCGATGCAAGCTCTAATCGGTTTCGTCTTCCGAGGTATTTTTCCGAAATGATACCCACGGCTCCCATTCGAGATGATTCTCGGGATTCATCAAAAGCTTCTCCATCACCTGCCGCGTGATGCCACTAAGCCAAACCCCGTCTGGGTACAGCACCACGTTGGGCGCCCGGTTACACAGCCTGACACAACCCGTCGCGACCACTACGGTCGACGTATCCCGGGATAGACGCCTTATGAGTTTAATGAGCCCGGTTGCGCCTCGACCTCGGCAGGCGGCTCCCGAACACACCAAGATCCGTCGGCTAGCGTCTTTTAATTCCCTAGGTGTCCGCGGCATCGGTCTTCCCCCAGAAGGTGACAGCTTTTCTAAAGACATGATACCCTATTCGAAGGGAGGTGTCGGATGAATCACAACGGACAAGATCTAAAGAGAGTCTGGCGTCGCACTTGGACTCTGGTCATCGTTTTGGCCCTGTTGGGAGTGGTTTTAGCCATTGGCCTTGACTTTTCTAAGGCCGCGCTCGGTCTAAACAAAAACTATACCCAACTGATCAAAGCCGTGATTATCCTAGTAGTTGGTGGGTTAATTTCCTACATACTCGAGCGACATCTTTTCCGGATGACGCCGACCGCGGGGGGACGCAGTTCCTCGCTACGCTTTTTCGTCCGACTGATCCTGGCTTTGGTGGTGGTACTCTCCATTCTAGCCGCGTTTGGCGTCGGGATCTCATCCGTCGTATTCGGCGGCGCCTTTTTTACGGTAATCGTCGGCCTAGCCGGACAGACCATGTTCGGCAACCTCATCGCCGGAATCGCTCTGGTGATTTTTCGGCCCTTTGATGTCGGAAACCACATCACCTTTGTCGCCTGGCAGTACCCTATGTTGATGCCGTCTTATCCTCACGATGCCTTAAAACCAGGTTATTCTGGGGTCATTACGGACGTGAACCTCATGTATACCACACTGCGCACCGACCAGGGACTCCCGATGATGATCCCTAATGGGATCATCATCCAGGCCGCCATTGAAAATCATAACCGATCGCTTCAACGCCAGATTCGTTTTCGATTTGACCTGGCATTATCGACCCCTGCCGAAGCGGTCATCGACGCGACCCGGCGAATCTTAAAGGACCGCAACTACGCGGGAGACGCCTACGTGGTAGACGTCGCACCCACGACCTATTCTTTAGCCATAACGGTCCATTATACCGGTCAAGATATTCGTGACGATCAAATCAAGCATCACATTTTGGGAGACCTGGTTCCGATCCTGGACACGTTGTCATCCAGCCGCAGCGCAGGAACTTAACGCTTCGAGAAAACCAACCGTGCCACGGCACGAGCTAACTGCCAGCCGGCTCGTGCCGTGCCATGGTGCCGGGCGATCGCGATGGTCGTGTCGCGAGCGGGACGCGGATCGGAAACTTTTAATGGACTGCCTTCGAAGCCTTACTTGCACAACAATCCCTATAGTAGAGATGGTTCCATCGAGGACCGGATTTCTAGGAGTAAGAATGTGACCATCCCATTTTCTGCAAAAAGTCGGAAGTGGGCTCCGTTGGACAGCTGGGATTCTCATTTAAAAAGATTGGACTAGCCATCACATCCCAATCGGCTTGGGTGCCACCCAGAACCCTCCAATCGCCCGGGGGATGGGCGGTAAAGCACAGCGGCGTGCCTGTCGCCGGATGCAGGAAAGCCAGAAATGCCGCGTGCAAGGCTTGGCCCTCTAGTCCCGGACAAGCTTGTCCCCCATACACCACGTCTCCGACCACCGGGTGCCCGATACTAGCGAGATGCACCCGAATCTGGTGGGTGCGCCCGGTTTCCAAAGTGAGTTGCACTAACGCCTGATTTTTTTCTTGAGCCAGGGTCCGGTAATGAGTGACCGCGGCGCGCCCGCCGACTACCACCGCCATTTTGAGGCGCTGCTTGGGGTGCCTCGCAACGGGCGCCTCAATGGTACCATGCGGTACTCGAAGATGGCCTGTAATGACGGCCAGGTAGCGTCGCTGCACCGTACGCCTCTGAATGGCCTCGGAGAGCATTCGGCGCACCATCTCGGTGCGCGCCAGCACCAACAATCCAGTCGTATCTCGGTCTAAGCGGTGTACCACCCCGGGACGGACATCGTGAGCGTCGTTTGGGGTCAATAGCGGCCATAGTCGGTGCACCAGCGAGTCATCCTGATGTCCCACACTAGGATGCACCACCAACCCTCTTGGCTTATTGACCACCACCAGCCATTCATCCTGGTATACGATGAGGCTTTGGTCAATCTCCTCACGATGTGAATCGAGAGGAATACCCTCCTCCTCATTCCAACTCACCACAATTTCAAGGCCTGGCCGGATCAGATCACGGGCTTGGGCCGGTTTTCCTGCGACCAGGACTCCGCCCCGGCGCACTTCCCTCTGCCAAGCAGTGCGTGAGCGCTCCGGCAGGGCCTCGGCGAGAAACCGATCCAGACGTATGGAGTCAGCGTTCGGAGGCACCACCAGAACTTCTCGGCGTCTTGGCATCGCGTTCACCGTCCTGTCTTCGCCAATATTCCCACACTAATAAGAGCATTCCCACGACAATGGCGGAATCCGCCAAATTAAACACGGCCCAAAATCGTACGTGAATGTAATCAATAACCCGTCCCGAGATCAGCCGGTCCCAAAGATTCCCGGCGGCGCCTCCGGCTAGTAGCCCAAGCCCCCAAATGGCTCGTCCGGTCAAGTCACGGACCCGCCACGCGACATAGCCCACCCCTATTAGCAAGATAAAGGCCACCACCACAAAGAGAAACGTGCTATGACGCAACAGGGAAAATGCGGCCCCGCTATTTAAAATATAGGTGATCCATAGCACGTGAGGAATCACGGTAATGCTTTGGCCGACCAACATAGTCCCTGCCACCCAGATCTTTAACACACGGTCGAGCACCACAATCACTAAGGCAATCAAGAGGATATTCCATCGTCTCACGAGGTGACCCCA
>JAKADW010000096.1 GCA_021820165.1 Bacillota bacterium | reverse complement strand
GGCGCCCGGGTCCCAGGGGAGTCAACTGCCAGAGACCCGCCAAGGTCGCCGCCATATCCGCCAAGGTCTCGCGGGGTTCCCCGATTTCCCGAGGAATGCGAGCTCCGTACGTTAACCAGGGCAACCACTCCCGCGTATGATCGGTACCGGCAAAGGTAGGATCGCATCCGTGGTCGGCCGTAATCCAGAGTTGGTCCTCGTCGCCTAAGCGCGACCAAATGTCCCCTAACATGCCGTCCAATTCGAGAAGTGCGTTCACATATCCCTTCGCATCGCGGCGATGCCCGTAATGAGAATCGAACTCCACCAAATTGGTGAAAATGAAGCGATCATAGGCCTGCCCGTGAAGAAGTTCCGCGGTCTTTTCCAGACCATCACGGTTGCTCACCGTCTTGATATGCTCATCGAACCCGTGTTCAGAAAAGATGTCACCAATTTTTCCGACCGCCACCGTCTCGATGCCTGCTTCCTGAATGCGATCCACCATGGTTTCCGACCATGGTTCAACGGCATAGTCGTGGCGGTTGGCGGTTCGCTGAAAGTGTCCTGGGCTACCGCGAAATGGCCGAGCGATGATCCGCCCCACCAAATTCGGTCCTTGCATAATCGCGCGCGCCTTTTGGCACCACTCGTACAACGTATCCAGCGGGACCACGTCTTCGTGGGCGGCAATCTGCAACACCGAGTCCGCCGAGGTGTAAACAATCGGCCAGCCCGTCTTCATCTGTTCCGCTCCAAGTTCCTCAATGATGCGGGTGCCCGAAGCAGGACGGTTCCCCAATAGCGGTCGCCCGAATGCTTGGGTGAGGGCATCAACCACCTCTGGCGAAAAACCTTCGGGATAGGTCCGAAAGGGTTCTTCCACCAGAAGACCCATCATTTCCCAATGCCCTGCCAAGGTGTCCTTGCCCTGGGCGCGTGGCGCGATCTTGGCTGCCGAGCCTTTTAAGGCGACTGGCGCCGTACCCGGCAACGGGGTCAAATGGCCCAACCCCATAGCCGCCAAATGGGGCAAATTGGCGCCACCCACAGCTTCCAACGCGTGGGTAATGGTGTTAGCCCCCCCATCGCCCCACTTTTCGGCATCCGGGGCCGCCCCGATGCCCCCTGAATCTATGACAATCAGCACAACCTGCATAAAACCCCTCCCATCCCCGTTCCGGCTTATTATGCCCTGGGATGAGCCTGGTCGTAAACTGGACGGAGTCTAGCGCGACTCACATGGGTATAAATTTGCGTCGTGGAAATATCCTGGTGCCCAAGCATCTCTTGCACCGCCCGAAGATCGGCCCCATTTTCCAACAGGTGCGTCGCAAACGAGTGGCGTAGCGTATGCGGCGTGAGATGGGTTTGAATTCCGGCCACTTGCCCGTAGTCCTTAATGAGCTTCCAGAAACCTTGACGCGATAGCGGGTTTCCCCGCTGATTTAAAAATAAGACGTCGCCCGACCGTGGGGTCTCGATTCGTGGTCGCGCCTCGTCCAAATACCGGTGCAACCAGCTAATCGCCAGACGCCCCAGGGGCACATAGCGCTCCTTGGACCCCTTCCCAAGGCATCGTACGCGTGGGGGATCCTCCCACCAATCGTTGATCGTTAAGCGGCAGAGTTCGCTCACTCGAAGTCCAGCAGCGTACATCACTTCGAACATCGCCCGATCACGCACCCCCAAGGGGGTCCCGACATTGGGGGACTCAATGAGCCGAACCACCTCGTCGGGGCTCAGAACGCTGGGAAGCCTCCGGTCGCCCTTGGGCGTGTCCAAATATTCGGTGGGATTGTCGGTCAGGATTTCTTCACGTTCTAAATACGCGTAAAAACTCTTGAGGGCTGAAAGACGTCGGGCCCGCGTGGCCGACGATCGCCCGGCCCGCTTTAAGGACTCCAAGTAGGCGACCACGACTTCCCGCTTCCGGTCCAAAGGGCGGTTCTTGGCAAAACGCATATAATCTGCCAAATCCCGCCGATAGGCACTTAAGGTGTTCTCTGAGAGACGCCGCTCGTACTGGAGATAATACAAAAAGTCTTCAATCCAGCCTTCCATGGGTCGCACCCCTTCGCCGAAGAGTTCGCCATAGAAGCTTCGAGTTCCTCTCCCACGCGTGGCATCTTCATCAATTCACGGCCATGCACTGGGACAGGGTGGCCATTGGCTTACTGACATCTAAAGACAAAAAGAGCCCCCTCGCACCATGAGGGGGCTTTCTTCCTTTTACGCTAGAATTGCGTCCACGGAAGTGAAGGGTAAGTTATGGGCTTCGGCCACGGCCTGGAAGGTTATGCGCCCTTTATGGATGTTGAGACCGCGAGCCAACGCAGGGTCTCGCCGAAGGGCCTCTTCCGCGCCATGGGCAGCCAGTAACCGAGCGTAGGGTAGGGTGACATTGGTCAACGCCAAGGTGGATGTGCGGGCCACCGCGCCTGGCATGTTGGCCACCGCGTAATGGATAACGCCATGCTTCACATAGGTGGGATGCGAGTGCGTGGTCACCCGGTCGATGGTCGCAATCGATCCCCCTTGGTCAATCGCCACGTCCACGATGACCGAACCGGCCGGCATGGTGCGCACCATCTCCTCGCTGACCAGATGCGGCGCTCGCGCTCCCGGAATCAACACCGCGCCCACCAGCAAATCCGCGGTACGCACGGCTTCAGCGATATTATACTCGTTGGACATAAGCGTACGGATGCGCCCTTGGAAAAGATCGTCCAGCTGCCGTAGTCGGTCGGCATTAATATCGACAATGGTCACTTCGGCCCCCAATCCCAGCGCGATACGAGCTGCGTTGGTCCCGACAATTCCTCCGCCGACAACCACCACCTTGCCTGGTAGCACACCGGGCACACCGCCCAATAAGACGCCTCGACCCCCGTAGGCCTTCTCAAGAAACTGTGCGCCAATCTGGGTGGCCATACGCCCGGCGACTTCGCTCATGGGCGTCAACAGCGGCAACGAACGGTCAGGCTTTTGAACGGTCTCGTAGGCGACGGCGGTAATGCCGGATTCCAGCAAGGCCTCCGTCAATTCGCGCTCTGGTGCCAAATGCAAGTATGTAAAGAGAAGTAAATCCGCACGAAAATACCGGTACTCTTCCACCAAGGGCTCTTTAACCTTCATCACCATCTCCGCCTGACCCCACACGTCCGCGGCATTAGGGATTAGGGTGGCTCCGGCTGCCTGATATTGCTCGTCGGAAAATCCGCTACCAAGCCCGGCACCACTTTCTACCAACACTTTGTGGCCGTCCTTGGTAAGCGACAGAGCACCTGCGGGAGTCAACGCCACCCGGTTCTCGTCGGTCTTAATCTCTTTGGGAACACCGATAACCATCATCAATCTGTCCTCTCATGTCAAGTTCCCGGTCTCGGGTCGATCTAACGATAGCGCATTAAGTGACAAAAATCTGCTCGCAGAACAAACTTTTCCCTTAATCGGCGTTGCGAATCCGCCCGATTAGTGCCTCCCGTTCCCATTTTGTCCCGCTGACAATCAGTTCACGCGCTTGATCGACTCCGTCCCACACGTTCCAGTTGAGGACCCCTACCACGAATCCGTCCTTCAGATAATACACAACCCCCTCTTCGCCCGGCGCCACCCAATCCTCCACCATTTCGTACGCCGTCGAACATTCCCCTATCGCTTCATAGCCAAACTGATAGAGATCGGAATAGTAAAACGGCAGATGCTGGTAGGCTTTTTTCGCCCCGGCCATATTCTCGCCCGCCATCCGTCCTTGGGTCACGGCATGGTCTTCGTGCATCATGCGCCGGCCATCGGGTCCCAACACCGCCACGTCGCCGGCCGCCCAAATGTGAGGATCGCGCGTCGCTAGATTGCGATCGACCACCACCCCCTGGTCATTGGTCAATCCGAGCGGCCGGGCGAGGTCGTCGTTGGCCACAAAGCCAAGGCCCAAAACGGCGACGTTGGCCGAAAATCGCTGACCGCGAGCCGTTACCGCCACGATCTCGTCCCCCGTCTCTTCAAACCCTGTCACCTCTTGCCCGCCGTGAATAGAAACCCCGTGAGACCGGTATTCTTCCAATACCCGTTCCCTCAGTCGGCGAGGAAAAAATCCGTCGAAGGGCCGAGACTCCAGCGTAATCCAGGTAACCTGGTGCCCCTGGCTGGAAAGCACCGCCGTCATCTCGGAGCCGATAAATCCCCCGCCCACCACTAACACCCGGCTTGGCTCGCGAAGCCGCTGCCATAGACGAATGTGCTCCCCCATATGTCCCGGATAGAATACGCGCTCGAAACGCCCGGAAAGCGTGCGCGGCTTCCCCCCGGTGGCGATAAGCAACTGATCGTAACCCACCATTTGCCCACTCGCCGTTGTCACCGTCCGGTTCACGGCATCAATAGCCTTCACGGCGTCGCCCAACATCAATGAAACCTCTGGCTGTCGCCGCCAAGAAGGTAACCACACCTCTTCCAATCGCATGTCCAGCCACAACTTTTTCGATAGCGGAGGACGCTGATAGGGGGGAAATGGCTCGTCGGAAATCACCATGACAGGTCCGCTCTTGTCCCGTCGCCGAATACCAGAAATCGCTGCATCAGCCGCCATACCGCCCCCGACAATAACGTAGGCATATCGCTCCATGTCAATTGCTCCTTTCGGCGCGGAAGCTCACCGGGAACAGCCCCTCCGCTTCCGCATATACCTCCGTGCCATGATGGACAACAACCGCTCCCGGTGTCCCAGTACTTAAAACGGCCGTCGCGCCTATGGAAACTTCCTCGGTAATCACCTCGACTAACGTGCCCCAGGAATAAATCATACCGTCGGTTCCGCCCACTCGCCGCCCGCCGTCACTCGATCGGGTGACGAGGCGACGAACCAGGTCAAACCCCCCCGGATCGAAGCGTACGCACCAAGGCGATACCACCATGAAGCGATCATATCCCTTGGCGCGGGTCAAAAAGCGCGGGTTTTTCTGCAGAATGTCCTCGGCGGTGAGGTCCAATACCATCACCGCCCCCCAAATCACTGAGGACGCGCTGTCAGCGGTCACGTTTCTTGCATCACGACCAAAGATCAGGGCGATTTCCCCCTCGGCTGTCACCCGCTCTGAGATGCGAGGCAACCGTACCGTCGTCCCTGAAAGCGCCCAAGTATTGCGCGGCTTTAAAAAGGTGGCCGGGGCTTCAGGAACGGGGGTCTGCAAATCTCGAGCATGGTCGCGGAAGTTGAGCCCAATTCCGACAATCCGCTCTGGCTCAGCAATCGGAAGAACCATCGTGACGGCGTCGAGTGGTTCGCCATCGGTTGAGAAAAGCCCCTCGTCGGTGGCCCGTTGCTCGATTTCAGCCGTCATCCCTTGACGAATCAACATCGCCAAGCCTTCCGGATAGGTCTTTCCCCAACGGGCGTTGAGACCTGAGATTCGAAGTATACGGTCATTCTCGCGTATGACCGCCGAGGCTCCCGCTCCCTCACGAGCCATTCCCCATCCAATCATCAGCGACCTCGCCTCCTTTTAGAGACTGCGATTTTGACCCCCGTCCACCCAAGTAGCTGTTCCATTCACGTACGACGCCGCGGGCGACAGCAGAAACGCTGCCAGCCGCCCGAACTCATCCACCCGGCCGTACCGACCTAAGGGAATTCGAGCCGTCATCCGTTGGCGTATGGCTTCAATAGATGCGTGTTGGCGCTCGGCTGCCCGACCGTCCAACTCCAGTACTCGCTCGGTATCAATGCGTCCAGGGACGATGGCATTTACGCGAATCTGCCTCGGACTAAGTTCGTCCACCAATGTCTTTACCAAGGCATGAATTCCGGCGCGAAATACATTCGACAGCAACAAATGAGGAATTGGGGTTTGAATCGAGGACGATGTGTTAAAGAGAAGAGAGCCACCGTCCCTCATATTAGGCAATAGCCCACGGACAACGTGAGCGGGCCCCTGAAGCAGTTTTTGAAAGGCTGCTTGCCAGGCCTCATTGTCCAGCTCCGAGAAATCACCCGGAGGCGGACCCCCGGTGTTCACAAAAATACCATCGAGTCGCACATCCTGTAATGACGCCACCAGCGCTTGACAAGACCCCAAGTCGCCGGTATCAAGGATCCGCTGCTGGCCTTCTTGACGACTGGTTCCAATGACCCCCGCGCCTTCCGCCCGCAACGCGTCAGCGACCGCGCGACCGAGCCCTCGGCTAGCTCCCATGACCAAGAAAGTCTTCCCGTCGAGTTCTAAGTCCATGACTACCTCCTACTCACCGAGACGCCGTGCTGGGTCAAAAATGGACCGCACTCGTGCCGTCACATCAGCCCAATCTCCAGCCACACTAGGTGACGCGCCAATGCGTGACCCCATCATCTCATACCATCCAGCACCCGGGCAGAAATAAACAGTTGTGTCGGTCTCAATCCGGGAAACATCAAGAGCCCAGCTGACACCCCTCATGTAGCGTTCCGCCGCCATCGCTCGGTACCCCGCATTCAGACGTTCACGCTCATGATTCAACCAGGCTTCGATACCCTCGTGCCATTGAACCGCCAAACCGCGGGTTGATAAGGTGCCCCGAGAAGCACTGCGCCCCTCGAAAAGGCCCCAAATCACCCAGTGATCCATCCCCCCAGGTTTCACCAGCAACAATGCTTCGGGGCGTTCAGCCCTCACTAGTAGCCCTTCGACGGTCCGACGGGCCTCCCTCCAGGGCAAGGGCTCACTCGTCATAAAGGCGACTTGCGAGGCGCGCGGTCGAAGCTTTAGCGTAATCCGAGTGATAGCGCCTAGCGTTCCTGAGGATCCGACCAGCACCTTAGCCACGTCATAGCCAGCCACATTTTTCATTGTTTTGCGCCCAAAGCGCAACACCCGGCCCCGTCCATCTACCCATTGGGCGGCCAAGAGAAAGTTACGCCAGCCATGCCCGTGTCCCGACCGCCAGGTGGTCGCATTGGCCGCCACCAAGCCCCCCACCGTTTCGTCCATGAAGGGTTCAATCGTCGGAAGATCCACCCCTTCCGATTCCAAGAGGCGCGCCAGAACCCCAGCGCCAATCCCGGCCCCTACCTCCACTGAAAGGTTATCCCGATCCAGGTCGAAAATTTGGTCAAGACCCCGCATATCTACAATGGTCCGCCCCGATTGATGAGAGATCCGCCGTCCTTGACCGCGAAATGTCAATGGCGTGTCAAGCGCCGCCGTCTGCCGCATCAAGTCGCGCACCTCCGCATCTGATCGGGGCGCAACGGAGAGGGGGCCCGGTTCTACCGACGGCGGATCCGGAGTTTTCGCCGGCCAGAGTGCCTTCAAGGGGTT
>JAKADW010000095.1 GCA_021820165.1 Bacillota bacterium | reverse complement strand
GGGTCGGGAACCGCCCATGCCACGAGTACCTGGTAGGTTAACGCAACCAAGATTTACCTGGCCGGGTGGGCTATCATCACTCCATGGCCGCGAAAATCGTCCAGACTGCTACGATACCGACAAAGAGCGGCAACCCCGCGAAGAGGTGCACCGGACTCGGAGCCCCCAAAATCGCGGATACCTTTTTCGCCATCCCCACGGATACCAGTACCGACAGACCAACCGCTAGGGTCGCCGCTCCAAGTAACTGCCAGAGGCGAACAATGTAATAGGTCATCCCTAAACGAGGCCATCCACTGACCACCATGACCATTAGATCCACGCTAAGCCAGGCCCAGGCCCATGGGCTCACGTGATACACGGTCCATAAGGACAGACGGGAACCGAGTCCCACCCGGACCCATGGAACAAATGATGCCGCCGCGGAGAGCAAAGGCAGTCCGATATGATAAATTCGCCGCCAATTACTGGTGGTCCACTGGGCTCCACATGCAGGGCAGAAACGTACCGGTTCTTCTTTCAATACGGTGTAGTGGCACTGCGCACAGGTCATCGCAAGACCCTCCATTTATCATCCTCCCCTCCCCATAAATCCGTGTTCCAACAAATCATTAAAAACACACTGGCACCCCCTTATCGGGTGTGCCAGTGTGGGTCGATGGGTTCGCCACCCACTCTACACCCGATCGACGGTGCAACGACCGGGATAGTCATTAGATTTTAGCGGGCTAAGAATTTTGCACAACGCGTGATAACATCCCCCAACACTTGAATCGATTGGGGTATCGAGCCGGAGATCTCTAAAGCGTGATCTGCCCCCGGCACCAGTAATAGCTCTAGACTCGCGAGGTTGCGGATTTGTTCTACATCATCGGCCCGAAATAACGGATCCTGATCTCCTACCGCAACCAGCATGCGTGGCGTACGCTGCATTGCTTTGATGGCCCGCGGGAGCGGCGTTAAGTAAATCGCATCGAAGTCCGTACCGGCCCAGTCCCCATCGAGTTGGCTCGCGATCACGGTACCAAGGCTCTTGGCTACTAAGGACACATGACGGTACGAATGCTCGGCAAAAAATGCCGTAAGCCGTTCCCCTACTTCACTAACCAAAGCGTCGATACTTTCAAGTGTATGATGCATCCGTTGGAATCCATATTCCAGGCCCAGTACGTCGTATCCTTCAAGGACCGCTAGTTCGCTTATATACCAGAACAACGGTGCATAGACCGGATAAGATTGGCCGGGAAACATAATAGCCAGTTTATTAACCTGGGGATCGTGACGTCGATACACATATCGAATCCCGTCATCACCGGAGTCCCGCAACGAAAAAAATGATTGGTAAACAGCCAATGTGGGGCTCCTCCTAACGGATGGCATAGTAAAATCCTCTTTAATTGTACCGTGACGCGTCAAGTGTCATCCCAAAATCGGCTCGCACCCACGGGTGCGAATCGAAAGGAATTTGACATGTCACGGGAGACCTATGGGACATGCCCTACCCCTCGCGCAAAAGAGAGGACACGGCCGATGCGTATTTGACCAAACATTCCCGACTCGCATGACCCACGAGGGGCCCGGATTGGATACCACCGAGTGACCGAATGACAGCTCGCACTTTTGATACGCCCTCTATCGGTCGTCTGGTAGGAGTCGGGAGCGCTTTGACATTACCCCACAGGGCTCACTCTTCCTCGTCAAGAATATGGGAAGGAATATGATCGTGTCGTTCAATATGCGTACTAAGCTTCTGATAGAATCCAACGGCTACCATCAATAACCCCGCAACGACGATTAATCCAGCCGGGTAGAGAACGGATTGCACGGCGGTTTGCCCGGTGATAAAAATGAACGTGAGACCTTGCAAACTGAGGGCGATGATGATAATGACCATGAACTTGGTTAAACTCTTGCGCGCTTCACGCGCTCGCCCTAGTTCACGACTCCCTACGACCTCTTCTTCGAACAGGTACTTGGCCACATCAAAAACCGCCATAGCGACCACAATAAGGCCAACCGCTCGTAGCAAATGGGTTTCCACCGAATGCTGCCGAAAGGCCCACACCAGATCCCAGATGCCTCTCGCAACCAAGCTAACGGCAGCGATCAATAACGACCCCCCGGCCACACTGTAAATGACGTTGGTGAAATACCGAAAGCCCTTGATGGCGATCCCTCCTTATCTGGTGATTCCACAATAAGGCGTCACGATCTCAATTATCGACGGTAGTAATTCCATACAGTACCACGGATTGAGCTAAGGTGTACAGAACTAAAAAGGGCCTAACGGCAGCGCTTGACCTCCCCAAATGGTCATGTCGATCGAACGCAGAGATCCCTAAAATTTACGTAGATCACAAACATTTACGCAAAGAATGCGGCTGGCCGGCGCCACTCCAACGCTCATTCCGAAAACGTATTCCAGGTGTAATAGGGAAGTGAAAAAATTGGCATCAACCCTTAATCTCGCATCACCGATCGCCACACGACGACACTGGACTCCCACGATGGTAATCCAGTCCATACACGATCGACAGGGTCGCGGCCTCGCATTAAATGCTCATGCGGTTGAGATCGATGATTCGCGGTTAATCGCGGCAGCGCGAAGACTTTTCGGAGGCTGGGATAATGCGCTTCGGGCTACCAACATCGATCCGCACTCCGTCCGTCCCAAATCAGCACGGCGCCCCTCTGGTTCCTGGTCCCGTCCGGCAATCGTGGCCGAAATTCTTCGATATGCAGAGTGTTCGGAGCGTCTTGACGCACACCATATGCACCTGGTGGATAATCCATTAGTATCCGCTGCGACCTATTATTTCGGATCCTGGTCGAGCGCTTTGAAGGCCTCAGGCATCGATCCGCTTACCGTCCGGCAAAACACGGTGAGGAATCCTCGCCAAATTCTCGATGCCATTCGGGGCATGGCAGAGTCGAGTCAGACACTACGCGATTATGCCGTCCGAACTCGCGACCGCGCATTATATGGGGCTGCCCAGAAATATTTTGGGTCTTGGCGCAACGCGGTCCGAGAAGCCGGATATGAAGAGGCTGCACGATCTTCGAATTCTCGATGGTCGCGCACGGATATTCAGGCGCTGGTGATCCGATACACGCAGTGTGGTGTATCCCTCCAAGAGGCCTTAACCCGGCACACGCACCTGAAATCTGCAATTCTCCGAGAATGGGGATCGTGGGATGCATTTGAGCAAGAATACCGAGAAACCTCTATAGCTAGGGGATAATCCCTTAGCCATAGAGGGAATCCCATGGCAACGACGGCATTCCTAAACAGGGCCTCCCCATTCCCGCAGGGTTGGTTAAGTCACGCGTATTTGATATGGTCCAAGGCATAGGAGAGTGATCTGGAATGATTTTTATGATTCATCTAATTTTATGGGTACATGTCAGCGCCGCCATTGGAGGATTCATTCTGTCTGGGATCATCGCGTTCTGGCTTCTGCGGCAACCCGATGTCACGAACCTCCCGCACCATTTTTGGCAGTGGCAGCGCACCGTTCAGTGGATTACCGTGGTTTTGGGTGCAGCCGGGACTGCCCTCTATCTGCTTGGCAAGCGCCCCTTGGATCCTCTTCACCTGCTATACGGAGGCCTCGCCCTATTGGCAACCCTCCTCTTAGCCGGCTTCGGTCCAGGTCGCGACCCTCGAGAAGTTCTCCAAGGATGGCAAATCAATCCCAAATGGATTCTATTCGGACTCAATGTGTTCTTATGGGCCATGTATGGCCGAGGTCTCACCACAGGATTTTTTGGGTTTTAAGCTGCCCCTCAATCTAACGCGCGGCTAGAATTGCCAACTGCCGAGGATTTGTAGTCCTAAATCTGCTTCACTTGTCGGCACCTTAATGCAAATCTCCTCCAAAGATCCCTGATAGGTCACGACCCCATATAAGCGGACCGCACCCGGCGTCGGCACTTTCCATTCAACCATCCCCGGTTGTGCAGACACTAAGAACTCTGCGTCGCGCCCCGGCTTAAACGGTCGAGTCTTGGGCGGATAAAACCATAACCCGGCCGACGATAGTGGCGCGGCCTTATAGAACACGACGCCGTGCGCTAACCTTTGGCGGTGCCAAGATTGAGGTACCGTCACCGCCTCGTTCCCAACGTGAACCGTATCCCATAAACCGCCTTGCGTGCCCCAGATGACCACACCGATAAGCATACTGCCTACAACCGCCCCAAGCAGTACCCTAATGGACCGTCTCATCGAAACCCACCCGATTTCATCACTCGACACATGATTTGAAACATCTCCGCCCCTCCGATTCCACAAAACACGGATGCATCTCTTGCCATCTTAGTGCATCGGAGTGAACCGTACAGGCAAACCGCTGCAATAGGAGCCAAAGGCCCGTGCGATACGGGCCGTTTGGGCCTCATTAGCGGTTCAAATGACCCTGTAAAAACAGGATGCAACGCGTTACCATTTTAAGAAACGGCAAAGGGGCACTGACTATGCGAAACCGCTCGCAAGACTGGTGGCCGGTGATACGCGATATTTTAGTCAACGAATGGGGGTTTGATGGTCAGTATCTAAAACCCACGACGCCGCTTTTCACCGGCACGGTGGCTGCGTGGATGGATTGGGTCGAATTGCTGCAAACCATTGCAGACCAGGCGGACATCGAATGGCTTCCGATGGTCGCCCCCGAATCCTTGACCTGTGGTCAGGATCTCGTGCATCTCTTGGAACACGTCTAAGCCAATGAATGCCGGTATGAAGCCACCTGACACCTATCAAGGACTAGAATTTCATCTCAACCCCCTCCGTATGGCGTATCAAAAATTATTGCCCGCGACCGCGCTCGCTGTGGCGTCAACCTCACTACATTTACGGAATCGGTCGAATCCGAGGTTGATTCAAGAACCTAACTGGATCGCGATAAAGCCCATATTATCGGGTATTTGCGGTTCGGATCTGAGCATTTTACGAGCCCGCAGTTCCCCTTACTTAGCGCCGTTGGTTTCCTTCCCGGCGGTACTCGGCCACGAAGTGGTAGGGGAAGTGGACACTGAAAACGCCCCCTGGCCTCGGGGAACCCGGGTCGTCATTGACCCGAGCATACCGTGCCAGGCGCGGGCGCTCACACCATGTCCTGCATGCGAACGCGGAGAACCCGATGAATGTTCTAACCGCCATCATCCGGAATTGGGTGCGGGGATGCTGTTAGGATATCACCGAGACCTTCCGGGTGGCTGGTCCACCCGGATGTGGGCCCCAGTCACACAAGTCCACCCGATTCCCGTTGCGATGAAAACACGGCGGGCTGTGCTCGCAGAACCCTCTAGTATTGTGTGGCAAGCGTTATCCCGTCTTAAACTCGGTGATGCTAATCCCACCGTCCTCATAGTGGGTGCCGGAACCGTGGGATTGCTGACCCTATGGTTGTTCAAAATAAAATACCCCGCCGCGACTGTCGCGATACGGGCTCGCTATCCGTTGCAAGCCCGTTTGGCGACTCCATTTGGCGCTGACGTGGTCTATCATGATCGGGATGACCGCGCGTTTGTTACGAGTCCCAGGCTGAACGCCGTCGCCGGAGAACCCCTCCCCACTCAATGGGGCGGATGGCCCTTTCGGCCGAAAGGGTTCGACATCGTGGTCGATACGGTGGGGAGCTCGGTCTCTTTTTACCAAGCAGCCACCTTAGTACGGCCTGGTGGACAGATCCTCTTACTCGGCGGCGCCGGCGCAATGCATGTCGATTTGACCCCGATTTGGTCGCGACGCGTCACCCTGATTGGCTCATTTGGATATGGCCACTCCTCCTCGATCCCTGCTTGCACCACCTTCGACACGGTCGTCAACCTCCTCCACGACACCGCGCGGCCCGTCGAACAGTTGGTGACCCACATTGTGCCTTTAGACCACTACCGCGAAGCGCTTCAGATTCTTGACCGCGGGGATGCCATTAAAGTGGCCTTTAGCCAGCCTAACCCTAAGGACGCCTCACCAGCCACCGGGTCTTCAGCTCCATAAAAGAAGGACCACTCGGCCCTATTTTATCGATCCGGAGGTTTATATAGTGAAATGACATACTCGTTATGCGAGAACGCCGTCAGCCCTCCGATCGTCCGAAATTGTAGTGAGCACCCGAGGCATCGAGGAGGGGAACTTCATGATAAAAAGGCTTGTGCGGTCATATTGGCGCCACCGACTAGACCGCGCCGTGATTCGTTATCAATACCTCACGCATCCGGAAGTATTACGACTCAGCCAAATCTTAGACGGTTGGATTCTCCAGGGCCAATACTCTTTAGCCCGCAGCGAACGTTGGCGGTCCAAACTGAGTCGCATAGGAAGCATTGCTCGGCCAGAGGCTGTCCGGTCCCAGAAAGGAGTAAACACTTCGATGACTCGTCTCAATCAGTCTCATGAAGCATTTATAGAACACATCGCTCGTGGAAACAAAATCGAGGCGACGGATTGGATGCCTGACGATTATCGCCAACTGCTCATTAAACAAATTCACATGCATGCTGTCAGTGAAATCATGGGGGCCTACCCGGAGAAAGAATGGGTGAAATACGCCCCCACCATTCGTCGCAAATTGGCGCTCAATGCTAAGATTCAAGATGAAATCGGCCATGGACAGATGCTCTTGCGACTCGCCGAGGATCTCAGCGCCCCCTATGGGCGCGGTCGCGAAGCGTTATTAGAAGACATCGTGGAAGGTCGCGTGAAGTTTCACAATGTGTTTCATATGCCCGCCCCCACCTGGGCTGACGCCGGCGTCATAGGCTTTCTGGTGGATGGGGGAGCCATCATCACGCAAGCTATGCTCCTAGCGAGCTCGTATGCCCCCTATGCACGGATGCTCAAGCGCATCGTGGCCGAAGAGAGTTTTCATATGCAATGTGGAGAATCTGTTGTCTTGGCGCTGGCGTCAGGTACCGCTGCACAACGCGACATGTTGCAACAGGCTATCAATCGTTGGTGGCCTGCCATGATGTTCTTTTTTGGTCCGAGAGAAATGGGAACCCAATCGCGCCGCATGTTGGAGTATCGCATTCGTACCATGACCAACGAGGAATTGCGGCAAAAGTTCCTCGCGCGCTACGTACCACGTATCCGAGCGCTCGGCATGACCCTGCCCGACCCTGATCTCCACCGGGACCTCGATCATCCCCATTACTGGCATTATACCGATCCCGATTGGGATGCCTTTAACGAAATGGTGCATCACAATACAGGGCCCATGTCTCAAACCCGGCTGGCCCTACGCCGCGGCGCTCAAGAAGGCTTAGCCTGGGCACGCCAAGCCACATTGACCGCGCATGCTACCCATTGCGACCTGAGCGCTACTCTCTAACCATCTAGGCAAAGGACGGTGCGATCCCATGGAATCTGTCTTGGACAGCCCAGTTTA
>JAKADW010000094.1 GCA_021820165.1 Bacillota bacterium | reverse complement strand
GACCAAGGGGGCCAAAATGGGACCAACGGTAAATCCGGGGAAGAAAATTTCCCCGACCGTTTCCACGATATCAATCAGCAAAATTACAAAGCCACTGAAGATGAAATAGTGCAGAACCCCCGAGAGGGTAATGCGGAGCATGCGGCGGTGGAACACCACGTGTTCCACCACCGACTTCAACCGCCGACCGATCTGGTCGGTCCTATTGGCAGGCCGGGCTGTTTTCATAACCGCCTGAATGGCGAGCACCCGGCGAAGAAAGAGGGCCACACTCACAACCATCATGGCCACGGTCATGGCCATCAGCCCGGTTCGCAATATCACTATCCTGCCCTCCCCGTGAGCTTTTCCGCTAAGGCCGGCATGAGGTCTAAAATGTCCGCGGTCGCTCCAAAGTGAGCCACGTCGAAAATCGGAGCCCGCTCATCATTATTGACGGCGATGATGAGTTCCGCATCCTTCATCCCCTGCAAATGCTCGGGGGCGCCGCTAATGCCGAGGGCCAAATAGACTTTGGGCTTCACCGTCTTGCCGGACTTGCCCACTTGGCGCGAGCGCGGCAACCATCCGGCATCGACCACCGGTCGGGAACAGCTCACCACGCCGCCAATCGCTTCCGCCAATTCGTCGGCCAGCTCTAAATTATCTGGATCCTCGATACCACGCCCCACGCTGACTAAGATGTCCGCCTTGGTAATATCCACGTCTTGCCCCGATTCGGCCTCAATCACCCGTCGCAACTCGAGAGCCTCCGGGGACGGAGCCGCTTGTTCCCGAATCGCCGGCGTTCCCCGTCGGGATGGGTCACTCGGCCAGGACCCGGGGATGACGGTCACCACCGCGCCTGTTAGTGGAACCTCCACTTCCGCGTTTAGCTTGCCGCCATAAACCTGACTGGTGGCCACTAAGGTTCCATCCTCGAGGACTAAGTCGGTGCAATAGGCGACCATGGGCAGATTTTGACGGGCAGCTAAAGACGCCCCCAGATCCATGCCCATGGTGGTGTTGCTCACCATGACCAATGCGGTGTCGTCGGATAGCACCTCCCCTATCGCGCGTTCATAGGTTTCCGGATGATACGTCGCCACCGTGGGTCCTGAGATAATCACCGCCTCATCGGCGTCCACCTCGCGCACCCCGTCCCGAGCCTGGTCACCGAAGGCGACTACCGTCACCGTGTGACCCGCAGCGGAGGCAATGTCCCGGGCCCGTGTCAAGAGCTCTCGTGTGGCGTCCGCGAGGGCTCCTTCCGCAAATTCCGCCAAGACTATGATTTTCCCCATTTGCATCAACCCCTTAAGAGCTTTTTGTCTTCCAACAGACGAATGATGTTCTCCGCCACCTCATCCACGTCATCGCCCCACATTTCGGCGTGGCCCTGCGCGACCGGCTGATACACCCGGCGGACGGCTAACGTGGGGGTTTCCGTGAGATTCCCCTCCACTTCCGTGATTTCCCCGGACTTTTGGACTTGCCGCACCTTGGCAATGGTCACATACCGGGGCGGTTTACGGGCCGCTTGGACGCCCAGCAACGCCGGCGTCTTGGCCGAAAACTCCGCCATCCGACCACCGGAGTATTCTTGGATGAACTGCACTTGACCGTCAGCCGTGTGGACGTCGCGCACTACCGAGGCATGCACCACGCCGAGCGCACCGGCCACCAACCCGGCGATCTGGCCGTCTAAGTCGTCAATCGCCTGCACACCGGTCAACACTAGGTCCGCCGATGCGGTTCGGAGAAAGTCGGCGAACAGTTTAGCCCGCTCCCGGTTGGTCAAGGTGCGGGAAAAGTCGCCGACGATTTTCACCGCCTGATCGGCGCCCTTCGCCAAGGCCGTGTACAGCATGGTATCCACATCCCCGGTATCGATGGCGGCCACGAAAACGTCGGCCCCTTCCTCTTCTTTAATCAAGAGCGCTTCTTCCAAGGCCTGGTCATCCCACTCACTGGGCACAAACGTCATATCCTCGAGGGCTAACACCCCATCTTCGACTTCCAATTCGTCGACCAGATCAGGAACGTCTTTCATCAACACGACAATTTTCACCGTTTATCCTCCCATCTTGTGTCTCGTCGATGTCGGCCAGCGCTCAGCCATGAGACTGGCCATGTGCCCGGTCACTTCTGCCTCAGCCATGCCAAACGTGTGACCCTCGTGCCCACGGGCTTCCAGCACCCCGTAAAAATCGGACCCGCGCACAATCGGCACCGCCAATACGCCCTGAATGCCAAGCCATCCCCCTTGATAGTCCGGAAAGGACCGAGCTTCCGCACAAAACTGGGCGGTGCGCTCCGACGCCGCCAATCCGGCGACCGGAGCCCCCCATGCCACGACGAGGGGCCCGACGGTTCCGGCAGACGCGGCCACATAAAGGTCGCCCTGGGGCTTGGTGGGCATATAGAGACTCACGCCGGCCCACGGACCCAGACGCTCTCGTAAAATGCCGAGGGCGCCGATAAGGCGGGTGGTCCAGGGTCCCTCGAAATCGAGACATTGAACCACCAGGGCTTCGACCTCCGCATCCTGCGACCGGGAGTTCAGGCGCAGTACATCTCGCCATAGACGGTTCACGTCCGCCATCAAAATGTGATGACGACGTCCGCCTCGGCCGCCATTTCGTTCAACGCCGTGCCTCCCACTACACCGTCGACCTCAATGAGGTCATCGATGGTGCAATTGTTGAGATCGAGGCTTGGCGCACACACGTACAATTTCACCCCAGCCTCGCGGGCCTGATCGATGAAGAACTTAAGTGTCGAACTCTCGCCCGTCTCCTTAATGTGAAGGTTTTCGGCAACGCCCTTCTTTAACAAACTGGTGGCGGTGATGGTAAACACCATGGTGGATTCGTGATCCATGAGCGCTGCCGTGGTCGCCAGAAAAAACGGCGACGCGGAGCGCTCCGGCGTTTCCGTTCCATGGGTTACCAGATAGAGATACTTTTTCGTTTCCTCTGCCACGTCTTCTCCCCCTGTTCCTGTCCTCACTATTTGGTACGCCGCAACAAAAAGCGGTAGAGATTATCCTGTTGTTCGGCCGCTAACAGCTCGTGGCCGGTGGAGTTGGCAAAGGCTTTGAAGTCGGCCATCGATCCGGGGTCGGTACACACCACTTCGACCACCTGCCCAATGTCCACCGACTTCAAGCCTTGCTTAGCCTTAAAAATCGGCATCGGGCACGCGAGACCCTTGGCGTCGATCACCAGCGCAATCGCTTCCTGTTCCATGTCATTTCCCTCCCTTCCTTGGAATGCGCGAAAGAACGGTGCGGTTAGGGCACGGGCTCAAGCGAGTGACTCGCTTCAAAGGCCAGAGTCACGTCATCCGCGGATACGCCGGGCACATCCAGTGTCGCCCATCCGGTGGATAGAGCCCGGCGGAAGCTCTCGACATCTGCCGGTTGCCCCCGGAGCCGCGCCTCCACCGCACTTAAGCCCTCGGAGGGATGGACAAAGAAGTCCCCACCAATGACGATGTCATCGATGCGACCCTCCGATTCGCGCCACACCACCCGCACCAGTCCACCGGGCGCTTTTTTCATCCCTTCTAAAAGCCGCACCCCATCTTTAATCTTGACGCCCGGCTGCAAATAGCCTTCATGGCGATACACAAAGGCCGGGTCAAAAAGACGGGTACGGTAATCGTCCAACCGTTCGCGCTCCCGCTCGGTCAGATGATCGGTCACCACCGGCTCCCCTAAAAGGGTCGCAAACGCCTGCACCAACATTTGCGTCGCTTCCTCGCGCGACGGACTCATATCCCCGAGTTCACGCCGCACGGTGGTCATGTAGTCCTCAAGCGAGGAGACCATCTTGTCGCGAAATTTCTCGGAGGGTACGTTCAGTACCCGCGCCATGGCCGCCGTATCGAAGTCCATCATGATGCTCCCCACCAAGACATCGGCTTCGCCCATGGTATTGGCACCCGTCCCGCCAATTTTGCGGGAGCCCACGACGATATCATTGACCGGGCGATGTTCGGCTAAGATTCCCATCTGGCGGTAGGCTTCGACGGGGGCCGAGAGATATTTTCTGTAGAGGGCTTCGACGGGTAGATGTTGGCGTGGCATAATCAAGTGCCAGAAAATCTGATCATGATCAAGCCACACGGCGCCACCCCCAACCATGCGCCGTCCTACGGGAATACCCTGTGCCTCACAATAGGGTTGGTCTATTTCCCGGCTCGCTACCTGGTGGTACCCCACACACACGTAGGGACGGTCCGGACTCACGGTGACGAGCGTCACCGGGGCATCCGGGGTCATCAAGTCCGCCAGGGCATGATAGATCGCCTGCGATTCCTCAGCGGAAACGGTGCCAAGATTGAGGTAGCGCATCGTATCCTTCCTTCTGTTCAGACGTTAAAGGTTAAAGGTTGAACCAGACTCAGGACCTTCGGCGGCCTCCGGTAGATCCGCACAGCGCATACAGGTCAGCCCTTCCGCCTTCAATTTTTGGCGATAGGCCGCTTGGGCAGGTTCGCCTCGCAAGAGGCCCGATTCTGACAACGGGATCTCAGGACGAAACTCCACCAACCATCCCGAAACATAGGGATCACGGTTAATGATGTTGGGATCGGCGAGGACCTCGGGATTCGCCTGAGTCACCGTCCCCGTCAGGGGAGACGGAACCGGCCCTACCCATTTGGCGCTTTCCACCGTGGCGACGCTCTTTCCTTGCGGCACGCGTTTTCCGGCTCGCGCCCGGACGAACAGAATGCGGCCCGCCCGCGTTTGTGCCGGATCCGTCATGCCCATGCGTACCGTGCCGTCCGAGCGTTCCTCGACCCAAACATCGCGGTCGACGTCGAACCATAAATGGTCTGGCAACTCACAGGCAAACACATAGGCCACGGACTCACCCCCTTACACACTCAGGACTGACACTGAATCCCCTCGGCCTCGAGCTTAGCCCGGTAGGCAGCGATGCCATCGGGGCCCGTGACCAGGATGCGCGCCCCTTCCTCCCAGTTGTCCGGGCGCACTCGAATAAGCCACCCCGCCCCATAGGGATCCTCGTTCACAATTGCCGGGGTCTTTTTAACGGTTTCGTTAATCTCCGTCACCTGACCGGCCACCGGGGTGGGGATCGAACCCACCCACTTGCCGCTCTCCAAGGTTCCTGCACTCTTTCCCTGCGCGAGCGTTCGGCCCGGCGCCTTCAGATTGACCACCACGATTTTTCCCGCGAGATGCTGAGCGACGTCCGTCATGCCCACCAGAACAGTGCCATCGGCCTCCGGCCCCCTCACCCACACATGTTTCTCCGGCCAATACCAGAGGTCATCGGGCAATAAACATCCGTTTACCTCGCTCACAACATATCCTCCCCCATCAAATATTGGCCGTCACCAAGCCCATGGCGTGGGCCAACAGTTCGGCAATATCGAGAACCTTCAACTTGCCCGCGTTGCCCGTGTTCTTGACGGCATCTTCAAAGCGTGACACCTCATAGGGACAGGTGACCGCCAAAATGTCGGCGCCGGACTCCACCGCTTCCTTGACCCGGCGCTCAGATAAACGCATGGTCAGCCGCTCCGAGGTAAAGCTGTCCATCCACATGCCTCCGCCGCCGCCACCGCAGCAATAGGAGTTCTCCCGGCAGCGGCCCATCTCAATGACCTCTAGACCGGGAATGGCGTGCAAGAGTTCCCGTGGCGCTTCGTATTCGCCATTGTGGCGGCCGAGATAGCAGGGGTCATGAAACGTGACCGTCCGGTCGATCGGCACGGAGAAGGTCATCTCATGGATTTTCGGCGCGAGAAACTGCGTGTAGTGAAAGGTGGGCCACTCGCCCCCGAACTTAGGGTACTCGTGCAAGAAGGCGTTGAAGGCATGCGGATCGGTGACCATGAGGGTGTTGAACGTATACTTGGATAAGCTCTTAATGTTATCCTCCGCTAGCATCTCAAAGAGCCCCGCCTCGCCCGCCATTCGCTGCGAGTCGCCCGAGCACTTTTCTTCGTTACCCAAGATGCCGAAGTCCACCCCGAGCTGATTCAAAATCCGGGCCAAGGCGACGGAGGCTTCTTTACCGCGGGGGTGGTAGGCGGGATAACATTCCACGAACCACAGCACATCCACCGGGGCTTTATGCTGGCTCATAATCGGCACCGGCACACCCGCGTTCTTAGTCCACTCCGCGCGCTTACGGGCCGGCTCCCCTAGAGGGTTGCCGTAGCGCGCCGTGTTCTCAAAGGCTGACAAGAGCTCCGCGGGGGCGTTGCCATCCATGACCGCCCGTTCCCGGACGGCTGGCATAATGCTAATCATGTTGACTTCTTTGGGACACACCCGAAGACAATCCGAACAGGTGGTGCATAACCATAAGTCCGCACTCTCCAGGAGCGACGCGCCCAACTGCGTGCGGCGAAAGACCTTACGCGGCGAATAGTCGCCGCCAGCCTCCTCCACCGGGCATACCGAGGTGCACTTTCCACACTGATAGCAATAGGCTAACGACTCCGCCCCGGGAATTTCGCTGACCTCGTCTAGCATCGACAAGTCATACTCTGAAATCACCCGCGGCTCAAATATCCGGTTCCAATGGCCATTCAGTTCAACCCCATTGACAACCGCAACTTCGAGCTCGATCGGGGTGGCTTTTTGACTCACTTACTTTCCCTCCCATCGATTGACCCCAAGCAACGTGCGCACAACGACCGGAAAGGGCGGCAGTACCTGGGTGAATTCCTCGGTCAGCTTCCAAGAGGCCATCGTAAACATGTACACCGTGTACACCACCGCCAAGGTCACCTGCGGTTGAAAGACCTCCGAAATCCCCGAAAGCGAGCGCGTGCTGGCGAGCAACACCCGCAGATACTCCGTCGCATCGGAGAGTGCGCGATAGGTCTCCCGGACCCCGTCTTGTTTCAACGAGACGGGATTGTCTACCAGGAGAACCAGGGCTCCCGTCTCGGAGACCGGTCCATAAACCCACCGAGCCCACCAGAGCATTTCCGGGTTGACGAGGCTCATCCAAAATGTGGCCCAATCCAGAAGCCACGGCGGTGGAGATGGCCATGCCGCCAGGTGGTCGAGCACACCCTGGATGTGACCCTCGCTGATACTTTGCCGGAGATCGGCCAAGGACGGCCCGAGACGCTCGCGGTCGTCTCGGGAGAGCCGGCGGGTCGCCGGGGCCAAATCCCAGAGCTCCGGAAATTCCGGGAATCGCTGGGCGACAATGCGGCACCGGGCGTCAAGGTCTTGAGATAACTTGGCCTGAAATTCAGGCGTCAGATACATCTCGGCCTTTTCAAAAAACTCTCGCAGCACCTCGGCGTCAATGAGCGGCGGCTTCCCCCGCGGCCCGGGCGCCATCATGCCGAGCTTTTGGCCAAACGGTTCAACAATCCCACCGCTTTGACGGCCGCCGCACCGCCCATGGACAC
>JAKADW010000093.1 GCA_021820165.1 Bacillota bacterium | reverse complement strand
TCGAGTCGGGCTGGCGTTTTCTCTGGGTCACCGAGTTTCCGCTGTTTGAATGGTCGGAAGAGGAAGGGCGCTATGTGTCCGCCCATCACCCCTTTACGATGCCGCACCCGGACGACCTCGAGCGTTTGGAATCCGATCCCGCGTCAGTGCGGTCAGAGGCCTATGATGTGGTGCTAAACGGCACCGAACTCGCGTCCGGCTCCCTTCGTATTTATCAACCGGACCTACAGGCGCGAATCTTCCGGGTGCTGGGGTTGAGCGAGGAGGAAACGGCAGCGAAATTCGGATTTCTGTTGGACGCATTCCAATATGGTGCTCCCCCGCATGGGGGTATTGCCTTTGGTTTGGACCGCCTGCTGATGTTGATGGCAGGCGAAGAGAGCATTCGGGACGTTATCGCCTTTCCCAAAACCGCTCGGGGTACCGACCCCCTCATGAACGCGCCAAGCGAGGTGGGGGAAGAGCAACTACGTGAGGTGCATCTCACCATCCGCCGGTGACCGTGAGGGCGCCCGGAGATCTTCTCCGGGCGCCCTCGATGACGGCTTCACCGTACGGCCGTCGGGATGAAGAGATCCACGATGCCGATGACAAAGGCGGCAATTAGGGCCCCGAGAATGGTCACGTGCATTCCTGGCACGACAATCTGTGCGAGGTAGATGACGGCGGCTGATACCAAAAAGCCGACAATTCCACGCCCGTAGGGGGAAACATGTTTGCCGAACAGAGCCTCAACGATGTAACCTACCAAGGCAATCACTAACGCGGCTAGCAACGCCGACCAAAACGTGAGATGGGAAAATCCCGGGACAATGTAGCCTAATAGCATCAACACAATGGCTGAGACAACGAAACGGACAATAGCTCCGACCCAATTCATCTCCATATCACCTCCTCAAGCACGCCGTACGCGTAGTGTGCCACGGTTCGCGGGGAATATTCTTTGATACTTTTTTCCCCTCCGGGCAAAGCTGTTAGTGGGCCTTTGTGCCCTCACTCATACCGGAGGAGGGGATCGTTTTGGCAAAAGGCGTGCCGTCTTCCTTCCAGGAGCTCAAGCAGAAAACTCGAGAGCGGATTCAACGCGGTGACCACGACGTGAAGTCGGATGTCATCGAGATGGGTAACGCCATGCAACAGGCTGGCGTTGAGCCGAAGAGTGCCCAGGACCGGATGGCGAAACGGGCCTGGAAGGCTGCGGGCCCTGAAGAAAAGGAGAAATTGGCCGGCATCGTGACCAACATGGCCAAAAATGACTCCGATCTCCAATAGTTCCGCGAGTGGACTCCCACTGAGGGCGGCAACCCCGCCCTCAGATGGGATATGTTTCGGGTTGCGTGAGCCAAAGCGCGCTCGTATAATGAGACCAATCGATTCCCTGCTGTGTTCGGGACCAGACCGATATGTTTTGAGCCAACACCAAAACATAGGGAACCTGATCTTGGCTGGCGGCCGTCCTGCCCCGCGTTAACGGGGACTGCGAAAGTCAGCCGGAGGTGCCCACCTGCCAGCGGCAGGTTCAAAACGTCGGGCGTTGCGGCATGGCGGGGTAGGTGTGAGGAGGCGAATTGTGCCTCCTCTTTTATTGTCGTCGGCGTGGAATGCCGGTAAGATAGAGGGAGTATTGGAGGGACAATTGATGGCTGAACATACGATCACTGCCGATGAAAACAATTTTTCCGAGATTATTTCGAAAGAGCAACCCGTTTTAGTAGACTTTTGGGCCACTTGGTGTATGCCCTGTCGGATGGTGTCTCCGATTTTGGATGAGCTGGCTGCCGAACGCCAAGGGGCGCTGACCGTGGCCAAAGTGAATGTGGATGAAAATCCCTCCATCGCCTCGCAGTACGGGGTGATGAGCATTCCCACCATCATCCGTTTCCAAGGAGGGTCTGAAACGGCCCGTGTGGTGGGGGCGTTGCCCAAAGCGGAACTTCTGAGAAAGCTTGGACTATGATGCGGATGGCAGATTTGCGGTCCGATACCGTCACCAAGCCTTCCGCGCCCATGCGCCAGGCCATGGCTCGGGCTGACGTGGGTGATGACGTTTATGGGGAAGACCCGACCGTCAATCGTCTCGAAGCCTTAGCGGCGGAGTTGCTGGGCAAGGAAGCGGGATTGTTCGTGCCTACTGGGACGATGGCCAATCAGGTCGCTATTCTCGCTCATACCGACCGTGGTGACGAGCTCTTCATCCATCGTGATAGCCACGCCTATTACTATGAAGGGGGTGGAGCTGCGCTCTGGGCGGGCGCCATGCTCACTTTGCTTGACGGCGATGAAGGGCTATTTTCGGCTGACTCTTTGGAGAGAGCGGTGCGACCGGCTAATATTCATCATCCACGGCCGCGGCTTGTCTCCTTGGAGAACACTCATAATCGCGCGGGCGGTGCCGCCTTATCCTCCGAACGCCTAGATCCAGTGATGGACCGGGCCCACGCCCTCGGGCTTCGGGTGCATATGGACGGGGCGCGGTTGTTCAATGCGGCCGTGGCCCTCAACGACTCGCCGGAACGCCTGGTTAGCCGTGCGGATTCCGTCTCGATCTGCCTATCGAAGGGATTGGGAGCGCCGGTGGGGTCGCTGGTGGTCGGAGATCGGGCTTTTATTGAGGTGGCACGCCGCTATCGCAAATGGCTGGGGGGTGGTATGCGGCAGGCGGGCGTCTTGGCGGCGGCGGGAATTTTGGCGCTTCAGAATCGGGAACGGCTTCAGGAGGATCACCGACGGGCGCGGGCCCTTTGGGAGGGGCTCCGTGAGTTAGGCTACGAGGCCTGGCAGCCATCCATACCCACCAATATGGTGATGGTGAATACCCAGGGGCCCGCCGAAGCACTGGTAAACGCCGCCCGTGAACGGGGCGTGCTATTTGGCACCATGGGAGAACGTTTGGTGCGATTGGTCACCCATCTGGATGTCCACGATGAGGACGTGACCCAGGCACTTGAGGTTTTTGGGTCGCTCAGAGGACTGGAACCGAATGCCTGATGACTTATTTTCTGACGTGGGCGAGGAGCGCCGCCGGGAGGCGGCCCCCTTACCCTCGCGATTGCGCCCGGAGACCCTTCAGGATGTGATCGGTCAGGAACATGTGACGGCGCCCGGAGGGCTACTCCATAGCATGGCGGCAGGGCGCTTGCGTTCCTCCATCTTTTATGGTCCCCCCGGAACGGGGAAAACCACCGTGGCAGAAATTCTCGCCCGTACCGCGAAAATGGCCTATGTCCCGTTGTCGGCCGTAACGACGGGTATCGCGGACGTGCGCAAGGTCGCCGAACAGGCCAAGAGCCGCTGGGGATTGGAAGGGCGGGGGACGGTGGTGTTTTTGGATGAAATTCACCGTTTTTCTAAGAGCCAGCAGGATGTGCTATTGCCCTTTGTGGAAGATGGCACGTTCATTCTGTTGGGAGCTACCACGGAAAATCCTTGGGTGTCACTCAACAATGCCTTAATTTCCCGATGCCTTTTGGTGGAGTTTCGGGCCTTGGATACCCAGGCCATCCAGAAGGTGTTGGAGCGGGCCTGGGGGCGCCGAGTTCACTGGTGGCACGACGGGGTCGTGGACAAGGGCGTGTGGGAGGCCATTGCATCCCGGGTGGGCGGCGACGCTCGCATGGCCTTAACCGTGCTGGAGCGACTGACGGTATTAGCCGACGGTCAACAAGCCACCCGGTTGACCCACGAGCAACTGGATCAGGTGTGGAAGGATTTTGCCTTTTATTACGACCTCCACGGGGACAAACATTATGATCTCACCTCAGCCTTCATCAAAAGCATTCGTGGTTCGGATCCAGACGCTGCACTTTACTGGATGGGACGCATGCTAAAAGGCGGGGAAGACCCGCGCTTCATTGTCCGCCGCCTGCTGGTGCACGCAGCTGAAGATGTCGGCTTAGCCGATCCCAATGCCCTACTGATGGCGCATGCTGCCTCTTCGGCGTTGGAGACGGTGGGGCTTCCCGAGGCGCGCATCCCCATCGCTCAGGCGGTGATTTACCTGGCCATGGCTCCGAAATCCAATAGCGTCGTAGAGGCCTTGGCGACACTTGACGAGGCGTTGGAGCGCTGGCCTAACGCGCCGGTGCCGGACGCCATTCGGGACCGCCATTATAACCCGCGCTTAAAGGAACCGTATCGCTATCCGCATAATGCCCCCGATCACTTTCTTCCCGATCCTCATGTTCCGCCGGAGCTTCAGGGACTGGAGCTCTATCACCCCACCGACCAAGGGGATGAAGGGGCCTTGGGCCCTCGGCTTAGCGCGTGGCGAAAAAAGCGGCGCGAACACCAGGGGTGATCTGTCGATATTTTCTCGAATCTCCGCCGATACTGACAGTTTCGGTTTAGTCCGGGTATCTGATGTATACTCGACATGAGGCTCGCCCTTCGGGCGGCCATTCGAGGGAAATAACCCGTGGAGGGGATCGCGATGGCTCAACCCCTGGAATCGACGGCCGCTACTCGGCCCGAAGGTTCCGCGAAGAAGCAAAAGCCATATTGGGTAGAGCCCTTGATTACCATGGTGGTCTTGGGTATCTGGGTGCTTTATTCATTATGGGAAGTTTTTACTCACAATTCCGGTACGTATCAAAACTATATTTCACCGTATTTTTCACCCGGCGTGGGTAAATGGTTCGGATGGCATCTGCTTGATGGCCTGTACGTCGCCTGGGTGCCATTTTTATTCCGGTTTTCCTGCTATTATTACCGGCGTGAATATTACCGAGGTTTTTTCTGGGATCCGCCCGGATGCGCCGTCCAGGACAAGCCGCGTCCGCGGTACAGCGGCGAGACCAAGTGGCCGTTGGCGATTAACAATCTGCACCGCTACTTCTGGTATTTGGCGTTTATTGTTCTGGTCTTCCTCTGGAAAGATGCGGTGCAAGCGTTCTTCTTTAAGAATGGGTTTGGCATCGGCATTGGTAGTTTATTGCTGCTGATTAATGCGGTTTTGCTCACCTTCTATACTTTTTCTTGCCATGCGTTCCGTCATATGGTAGGTGGCAAGAAGGACTGCTTCTCGTGCGACGGCAAGCCGACCCGGAGCTATAAGTTGTGGCACCGGGTGTCTGGGTGGAATGTGTTTCACGGTACCTGGGCATGGGCTTCGCTGGCATCGGTGTGGGCCGCCGATCTTTATATTCGACTTCTCTCTATGGGAGTCATTCATGATGTGAGGTTTTTCTAACGATGGCACACGAAGCCTATGAGACTCACGATTACGACATTATTGTCATTGGAGCGGGCGGTTCCGGGCTCCGGGCGGCCGTTGAGGCGTCCAGCGTTCCTGGCGTCAAGGTGGCGGTCATCACCAAGTCGCTCTTGGGCAAAGCTCACACGGTGATGGCGGAAGGCGGGGTGGCCGCCTCGTTTGGCAACTTGGATGCCCCTGATGGTTGGGAAACGCACTTTTATGACACCATGCGCAGCGGCCACTTTATCAACGATTACCGGATGGTGGAGATTTTCGCCAAAGAGGCGCCGGATCGGGTGTTGGAGTTGGAGACTTGGGGTGCGGTTTTTGACCGAACTCGGGAGGGCCGGATTATGCAGCGGCCTTTCGGTGCCCACTCATTTCGACGATTGTGTCACATTGGTGACCACACCGGATTGGAACTCATCCGCACCATGCAATATAAGGCGCTGCACAGCGGCATTGATGTGTTTCAGGAAGTGACCATGACCAAGCTCTTGGTAAAAAACGGCCGGGTCGCGGGAGCTTTTGGATATTTCCGCGAAGATGGGCGGTTTGTGTTGTTCCGGGCTCGAGCAGTGGTGCTGGCCACCGGCGGATGGGGCAAAATTTTTAAGGTCACCTCCAATTCCTGGGAAAGCACCGGTGACGGTGCCGCGCTGGCGTTCCGGGCTGGAGCCAAGCTGAAGGACATGGAAATGGTGCAGTTTCACCCCACCGGCATGGTGTGGCCTCCCGGGGTGCGCGGCATTTTGGTCACCGAGGGCGTGCGCGGTGAGGGGGGGCTCTTGTATAACTCCGAGGGCGAGCGCTTCATGCAGAAATATGACCCGGAGCGGATGGAGCTTTCCTCGCGTGACGTGGTGGCCCGGTCTATCTTCAAAGAGGTACAGGCTGGGCGGGGGACTCCGCACGGCGGTGCCTGGCTGGACATTAGCCACAAGGGTCCCGAATACGTGAAGGCTAAGCTCCCAGGGATGTACGAGCAATTTCTTACCCTGGCTGACTTGGACATCACGCGCGAGCGCTTTGAAGTGGCACCGACGTGTCACTACACGATGGGCGGGCTTCAGGTGGATCCAGAGACGTGTGCCACGAATCTGCCGGGATTGTATGCGGCCGGTGAAGTCGCATGTGGCTTGCACGGAGCCAACCGTTTGGGCGGCAACTCCCTATCGGACCTCTTGGTATTCGGACGACGGGCTGGTCTAGGAGCGCGTCAATATCTAGAGGGCGCGGACGATTTTGCCCCGGTGGATGAGGCGGAATTGAACGCGGAGATGGACCGGGTACTGGAGCCGTTCGGACGCGAGGGCGGGGTCAACCCCTATAAGGTGCACGAACGCCTTCAAGAAATCATGACCAATCACGCAGGTATCATGCGTTCTGGTCCCGTTCTCGAAGAAGGACTTAGCAAGCTTCTGGCGTTAAAGGATGAAGCCTCCCGCATGAGTATTCAGGGATCGCGGATGTACAACCCCGGGTGGCATGCGGTCTTCGATGTCGAAAACATGTTGCTGCTCTGCGAAGGGATTATTCGTAGTGCACTGGAACGAAAAGAAAGCCGGGGCGCACATTGGCGAACCGACTATCCCGATGAGTTGCCGGAATGGCAGACGATTAATTTCGTGGAGCGCTTCGACGGGGAAAAGATTCAGATTGACACTGAGCCGGTGCTGTCGATGCCAGAGACTCTGGCCAAGCTCTTCACGTACGGGAAAGCTCCCGGCCTGGTGACCGAAAGGGGTGCTGAGGCATGAGTACGGACGTCACTCTGAAAGTCTGGCGAGGCGACAAAACTGGCGGGGAAACGGTTGAATATCATGTGCCCCAGGAGACGGGCATGGTGGTGCTGGATGCCCTCCATTACATCCAGCATAACGAAGCGCCGGATCTCGCCGTGCGGTGGAACTGCAAGGCCGCCCATTGTGGTTCGTGCGGCGCTGAGGTCAATGGTCAACCGAAGCTTTTGTGCAAAACTCGCTTGGATGATTACGCGGGGCAACCGGTGGAAGTACGGCCGATGCAAACGTTCCCCGTCATTAAGGATCTGGTCACTGACGTGTCGTGGAACTACGAGGTGGCTAAAAAGATTCCGATGCTGGCACCCACCGTTCCCGCCCCATTCAACATGCAGCAAATCGATGCCGACCGGGTGCAGGAGTTCCACCGTTGCATCGAATGTTTCTTGTGCCAGGACACCTGTCACGTGCTCCGTAACCACGAGGGCCAGCAGCAATATTTT
>JAKADW010000092.1 GCA_021820165.1 Bacillota bacterium | reverse complement strand
CGACCGCCGCAATGAGCGCCAACACCAGCAGGTCGGCCCAGAAGCGCCGCGGACGCACCGGAGCGAGGTCCGCGGTCAGTTCATCGATCAGGGAGTCAAGCTTCATGGCTCTCCTCCCGTGCCAGTTCACTCAATTGCCGCAGTCCTCTGTGGATGTTCACCTTGACCAGCGCGACTGTCTGGTCGAGCCGCTCGGCGGCTTCCTTGATGCTCAGACCCTCGAGTTTCACCACCGTCTCTTGGACCGGGTCTTCTTCACCGATACCGGAGACATTTCGAATTTCAGTTCGGCCCCGAACGACGCCGATTTCTCGGATACACGGTCTCGTTACGCATCAGCGGCCGGTGAAGACGGTCCTCGTCTCTTTGTCGCCCGCGCCCACGATCCGCCCCGATGGGGGGCAATATCCCATCGAAAAGCGGGGCATCGCCGCGCGCTCTTGCCCGTCCGTTTGGCGGCGGCTCATCACGTTGGCGCCTGACCCGGGGACCAAACCAGATATTTTGGACCGCGCCTAGTATCTGAAGGGCCCACAGTCGGCGGGAGAGAAGCGGCCAAACGATCCACCACATTGCCCCCGGGACCGCAACAACTCTTGGGAGCCTTTTGGTTGGGCCTGCCCCGTTCCTTTCTGGATGATGCGGTGATCGACGAAAGAGGTGTTGCCATTGAATCCCTTGTTGCGACAATTAGAGGACGAAGCGATGCAACAGAGGCACGAAGAGGGACGGGAGGGACTCTGTCGCGCGGTCATCGCGCTCATGGAAAGCCGATTCGGAACGGTGCCCCCTGAACTCCACAATATGCTGAACGATCTGAGCGAACCCCCACTTTTGCGGCGTGAGACCTTGCGAGCCGAGTCCTTAAGCCAACCGGCTATGCGAATCGACCGGAGTGAGGATCCCACGTCTAACTGAGCCCCCCCGTCCCGGGGGCTTTTCTCTCGTCGTCCTCCCCGCTCCTGAGGCGTCGGCGTCACGGTCTTTCGGATCGCATTGGGACAAGCAAGCGATCGCGTCCATCGGGTCCTTTCAAAGCGCTGTTGGGGTCCGTTACGCCCGCGGATCCGGCGGCTTGAAAAAGGGCTCCTATCCCATAAAAGAAGCCCCCGTCCGGGGGCCTCTCCTCTTTCTAGCGAACCAGGCGGTATGCGATGGAGGGCGGCGTGACGGCCCGGCCGGTTTTCACCGGCACCGTCATCGTGCGTCTGCCGAGCGTCACCTGGAGGGATCCCACCACCGTCCCTTTGGGGATGGCATGCGTCTTTGGGACGCGAAGGACCAGTTTCTCGTGGTATCGAGTCCCCGGCCAGGAGAGCACCGCGACCCCTTTCGTGGCGACCAAGGGCACCGGATTCGAGGCCCACGGCACGGTCATGGTCCCCACCCGTTCTTCGGGAGTCACCAGGGTCGCCCGGGACACGGCCTTTGGCCCTAACGCCTGGATGAGGGCGTTGGCGTCAGCGAGACTCGCTTGCAGCTGGCTTTTTTGCGCCGTGGCCTGCTGTCCGATGACGGCCGCATAGGCGATGTGCGGTGTGCCGTCCAGGGTGATGTCTTTAGCCAGCACCACACAACCCCCAGCGGCGATGGTGGAGCCGGTTTTGACGCCAATGATGCCCTGGTGCCCGACCAGATAGTTGTAGTTGTAGTCCAGGTTGGTCTGCCCCGGTACGGTCATGGCCGGCATGGCCACAATCTCCCGGAAGGTGCTATTTTTCATGAGCAGATTGGCCAGCCGGATCTGGTCGGCGACCGTGCTCACGGTGCGAGAATCGAGCCCCACCGGGCCGTGATATTGGGTATGGCGGAGACCCAACTTTTTTGCCGTCCGGTTCATCGCGGCGGTAAAATTGGGCACCGAGCCCCCCACCCACTCGGCCAACATGGTGGCCACATTGTTCCCCGACGGGACTAAGAGCCCCTCTAAGAGGGTGCGCTCAGAGAGCTTTTCCCCGGCAACGACCGGCATGACCGATTGCTGGGTCGTGACGTCGTGTTGATAGAGGGCGACGTCGGCCGCCGTCACGGTGAGACTCGGCCCGTTCATTCCCTGGCTCAGCGGGTGGGCTTTTAGGACCAGATATGCGGTCATCATTTTGGCCATACTGCCGATGGGAAGCGATTGGCTGGGGCCATGCTGTGGCAGGTTGCCGAGGCCAGAGATGGCCACATCAGCCTCTACGCCCTTGGGCCAGGGCAGTGAGGGTAGCGATCCCGGGACCGTTTTGGTGGTGGCGATGGAGCCTTTGGCTGCTACAGTGGGGACGGGTCGCACCACTTGGACGACCACACCGGCGATGATGACGGCTAAAACGCCGGCGGCAATGGATGATGGGCGCACGAAAAAGGTCACTCCTTAAATGAATACCGATCTATTGAGGTAACGAAAAATCGCGGCAAAAGTTACGCCGAAATCCGACAAAATGCGGGCGCTCGAACCGGCGAAAGGTCGCGACGGTGAGTTCATTGTAGCGTGATCGGAGACCCCCGTCATGGGACAAGATCTGGAGAGTTTCCGGGATCCGTTGTGAAGCGCCTCGGAACCATGACGACATCGCGCTTAAAGGGACGTCGGGGGACTATGGGAGGCGACCCGTTGGTCGTGGATCGCATTAACCAGCCCGCCGATGAGGAGGGTCAGGGAGACAAGGTATAGATAGAGGAGCAACAAAATGACGCCGCCTAAACTCCCGTAGGTGCGGTCATAATGAGCAAAGTGGCTTACATAGAGGGAAAAACCCCAGGACATGATAAGCCAGAGGAGAAGGGCAGTGACGGTCCCGGGCAAAAACCAGCGAAACCGGGTCGACGATTCAGGAAGCCAATTATAGAGGAGGGTCAAGACGCACCAAAGGGTCAGCAAAAAAAGTCCCCAGGAGACGCCTTGACTCAGCGCCAAAGACACGCCCGACATCCCGCTCTGAAGGGTGATCGAACGGATGACATGAGATCCCGCCACCATCACCAACTCAGCGAACACCACCAGAAGGCCCAAGATGAGCCCGAGACCCACTGAGAGCGCGAACGTCGCCAAAAATCCGCGACGACTGGTCTCAATACCGTATACCGCATTGAACGCCGTCATCAATTGCCGGATGGCGGAGGACATCGCCCCTAAAAAGCCAATAGCGCCGACGGATAGGAGCGTGGGGCTCTTAAAGCGGCTGGCCGACGTTATCGCACCCTCTAGGAGACGGAGTAATCCAGGCGCCAGCAAATGGGATTCGGGCCCATGAAGAATCGGGATCCGGTGGCCAGCTCCCAAAAAAGCGAGCAACGCCGCCACAAACAGCAATAAGGGAAAGAGGGCAAAGATAAAGCTGTAGGAAAGGGCCGCCGCATATACCGTGACCCGATGGCGACGCATTTGGTCGCGAACCGTACCCAGAAAGCTTGGGCGGGCGGGAAGTGCCATGTCCGATCCGCCTAGGCTTTGAGTGCCGTCGACGACCCGGCCTTATGATGACGCCGCCGCCAAAATGTCCAGGCCAGCGACGCGGCGGCAATCCACCAACGCCCTTTTTGGTTGGGCGAAAGCGCCGACGTCCCGGCCCGAATGGCTCCGAGAACCGAGGCCCCACGGCTCCGATGCACATCATCGAGTAGAGCCGAGACTCGCTGCCCGCTTTGCTCAATCTGTTGGACGGCCATGCGGGATTCGCCGAGATATTTTTCCACCATCTTCTCGAAGCTCTTGACACGCACCAAGAGACTCGCAAGAACCAGCAATACGACAATGACCATGAGCGCCAAAAATGCCAGCGCCAGAGCCATAATGGTGAGATCGGTGTTGTTACTCATTGGGACCTCCTTTCCCCATTCAACCGGGAAACCACCAGAACGCTTGTCCGAATATGATAGGATTCGCGCTCGCGTGGAATTTTCTGTCCCAACACGGTATCCCGGGATTCCCCCACGCCCCATCCCACCGTTTTAGATGGTCCGACTTACACCACCACGCCAAGACCGCCCTTTTGCTCGGCTCGCCGAAGCGCGAGCGCCATCATCCCGACGCCAAGCCGCATGGTCAAGACCGCCCCGACAAAAAGCCCGAGAAGCGCGGGCATCAACGAGGAGAAGGGCCTTCCGGTGAGGGCCGCCAGGCGCACCAGGTGAAAGGCATAGGTTTGGGGCAATACGCGGCCCAACACCCTGAGCCAGAGGGGCAACACGCTGACGGGGATATAGAGCCCCGTCACGATTTGAATCAAATAGCCATAAATCCAGGTAATCGGATCCTGCCCCTTTTTTACCTCCAGCAAAAAGAACAGGCTTGCCCCCATGAGGCCAAGTCCCGCGTTTGCCAACACCAGAAAAAGCCATGCCAGAAGAACCCCGAGAAGGTCGAAATGATGCGTTTGGAGAAGCCCCGTGGCCATCAATGCCAAAAGCGCCAGACCCTGAAGCACGGTCGAAAAAAACACCTGCCAGGCCAGGCGCCCGAGGAGATTCCCCCAGATGCCCTGGACGGCTAGTCGATAGGTCTCCAGTCGCTTGTCCCAAAACGCTTCGGAGAGGGTCCGAAAAGGCGTTCTCAAGGACGCGACCGCCACCTGATTCAAAAGCACTCCGAGTAAGACATAGGCGACATAGTTGCCGCCATAGCGAGCGACCGCCCCATTGGCCACCGGGCTCAGAAACTTGGAGACAAAGTACCAGACCCCGACGGTGGTGAGTTCCTGAATCCCCGCCAACCAGAGGTTGGCCGGATACAGGCGAAGACTCTTATATTCCAACCACAAGGCGGCCCAAGCGGCGCGAACCAGCGCGGAGGTGCCCCGCGGTTGGGACTCCATGGCTATGGTTCGGTTAGTCATGGGAGCACCTCCGGGCCGGGAATCCATCGGGCAAATACCTCGTCAAGTGAAGGCCGCTCCGAGGTCATGCACTGAAGACGCCCGCCGCTCTTCGCGATGTCGCGAAGGAGCGCCGGGGTGGTCTCGGATACGTCCCGGGACCAGACCGTTAAAATCTTTTCCCCGGGCGCCGACCCGGCATCCATGGTCCACCGCTCCACAAAAGGCCATGGGATCCGATCGTCCGGCATCGCCACCGGACCTTCAATCGTAGCCCGGATGCACCGAGGACGGTCCAGGGAGCGGAAAATCTCCCGGGTTGGCCGGTGAAGCAGGAGCCGCCCGCGGGACAAAAGCGCAATATCGGTAGAGAGCTCTTCCGCTTCTTCCATCACATGGGTGGTCACAATGAGCGTCACCCCGTGCTCCCGATTCAAATCGCGGATCAGATCCCGCACCGAGCGAACCCCGTTGGCATCCAGTTTGTTGGTCGGTTCGTCCAAGAAGACGAGACGATTTTCCGCGAGAAGCGAACGGGCCAAGGCCAAGCGCTGACGCTGTCCGGCACTAATATGCATGGGCCAGGCGTTGGCCTTTTCGCTTAACTTCAGCCGTTCTAACAAGTCTTCGATGCGCTGACGCGCCCGGCGCCCATAGAGGCCATAGACCGGGGCCCAGAAGGCGAGATTTTGCCGCACCGTGAGATTATTATCAATGCCCACATCGGCCGTGGGAGCGACCAAGCTCACCCCGGCGCGGATGCGCTGGCTCTCACGTAAAACGTCGTGGCCGAGCACCGTGCCCCCACCCTGATCGGGGGCCAATAAGCCGGTCAGCATCTTGATGAGGGTGGTCTTCCCGGCCCCATTTTCCCCAAGAAGTCCGAGAATGGCCCCCTCCTCGACAGTCAAGCTCACCCCCTCGACCGCCCGTTTGGGGGGCGATCCCGGGTAGCACTTGCCGAGATTGGTCACCGCAATTATTGCCATCGGGTCAAACTCCCCTCGCGCCGCGCCTTTTCGATGCCCCGCCCATAGGCATAGAGGCCGAGGGGCACGAGAATGAGGGTCATGACGCCGAGCGCCGCCCCATCCACGGCTAAGGGCGACCAGGGAAGCACCTCTTGCAAGGGCAGCACCCGGACCCCGAGCTGCGCGCCCGGATCCATCAGGCGGCGCAGCGCATCAAAGGCGTAGGTGTGGGGAATGAGGGAGGCCGCCCATCGTAGCGGCCGCGGCAGCACCGTCACCGGATAATAGGTGCCGGCCAAGAGCGTGGCCATGAGTTGCTGAACGACAAAGCGCACCGGCTCCGTCCCCCGTTTGATGTTCCAGAGATAGAAGGAACTGGCGCTCAACATGCCGATGCCGAAGGCGGCGGCCAGCAACAGCACGGTGAAGCCGAGTGCCAAGAGGGCATGGTTAAAGCGAAAGGTAGCGCCGAAGAGGAAGGCCCCAAAGGCCCCCACAATAAAGAGGCGGGGATAATCGTCCAAGAGCGACTTGGTCATGAGTCCCAAGAGCGGGGTAAAGATGGACATGGGACTCAAAAGGTATAAGTCCATAGTGCCATTAAAGTAGCTTCGGGCAATCCGGGTATAAGGGTCGGCCAGATTAGTATATAAAAACACGTTGACGGCCACCCCAACCACAATGAAAGACATATAGTTCGTGCCGTAGGCGGCGCCCATGAGGTGGCTCGCCTGCCCTTTGACCATCCGCCCCATGAGGAAAAAGAGAAGACTGGTGACAAAAATATTGGCGAGCCACATGAGTTGGTTGACGCGATAGGATTGCCAAATGCGGTACTCGCGGACGGCGAATGCTAAAAGCGTGACCAGTTCATAACGAGCGCGCATCCACCAGCGGCGCTCGCTCGTTGACGGGATGGCCATCAGGCAGTCACCCTCCCCTTTGGACTCATGCTCTTCTCACCGAGGATATCTTCTAGCGACGGTGCCCGTTCGGTCAGTTCCAAAATGGTTAGGCCCTGCCGCTCAAGCCACCCGATGACCTCCATCAAGGCCCTAGAGTCGTCACCCCCGAGAACCACCTGCCATCGAGTCTCCGCGAGAGGGCCCGGAATGGACCGGCATTCGACGTGAGTGACGACGCCAGGCATTTCCCGCTCCGGGTCAAAGGCGCCCCGAGTCACAACCTCCATTACCCGACGGTCCCCAAGCGAGTGCACGATTTCCGCCACGGTTCCCATCTGGGACACGCGGCCATGGGACAACACGAGCACCCGGTGGGCGAGGCTGGCCACGGCCTTGGCATCGTGGTCGGCGACCACCACGGTTTGCCCCCGCTCTTGGGCCAACTTTTCGATCAATTTGAGGAGCGCCTGGCGGTGGTGCGGATCGAGCCCGACCAGCGGCTCATCCAACAAGACCACCGGCGTTCGCCAAAGAAGGGCGCGGGCCATAATCACCCGCTGGCGCATGCCATTGGAGAGGGCGGAGACCAATTTCTTCCGGTCATTAAAGAGATCTAAGGCCATGAGTGCGTCATCCGTCCTCATTTTGGCCACGCCCTCCTTAAGCCCGCTCAAGCGGGCGAAAAAGAGAAGATTTTCCTCAGCGGTGAGCGCCCACTCAAGCCCCATCCACCCGGTCGTGGAGACATAGGACACCAGGCGGCGGATGTGAGCCG
>JAKADW010000091.1:1744-7514 GCA_021820165.1 Bacillota bacterium | reverse complement strand
TTTCTTCCATTCGACACGAACGCCCTCGGATCCCGAGGCGGTTACTTACTGGCCGCCACCTCGTCTTCAGGCCTGGATACGATGCGGGCGGTGGCGAAGGTTCTGAGGGCCCGAATAATCTCCACTGCCACCCGTTCACCAACATGGTTGCCGCCGCTTTCAATATCGACCACATAGCCAGAAATGCGGGCAATCCCATCTTTGGGATTGGTGGCGTGGCGCTCGGAAATTTCCAGCTCCAGTCGGTCGCCATCATGAACCGGGAGCGCACTCTGCTCCACCTCCACCTTTTTGCCTACGGCCACAAAATCGACATGGTTGATATCGACCACGTCCACGCCACGAACGAAGACGGAGCGGCCCGTTTCATGTTCTAGCAAGCGAAGATTGCTCCCCCCCGGCCCAATTAAATGGGCTGCCACTAGGGGATGGGCTTCCACCAGCACCGCCTCCGCACCCGTCTCGCGCAGTTTTTCCATAATGCGATACCGGACCCGCCGCGCTACCACATCTTCGGAGAGCACATGCCCGCGTCCCTCACAGACGGGGCAGACCCGGGTCATCTGATTCAGTAGGGACTCCCGGACTTTCTTCCGCGTCATCTCCAAGAGCCCTAACCGCGTGAGCCCCAGCACGGTGACTCGGGTCCGATCGTCGCGCAGAGCTTTCTGAAAGGTCTTAATGACTTCCGTTTGGTCGGCTTCGTCCTCCATGTCAATGAAGTCCACAATGACAATGCCGCTAATGTCGCGCAAGCGTAACTGGCGGGCGATCTCCACCGCCGCCTCCTTGTTGGTCGCCAAGACGGTATCCGAAAGATCGGTCGAGCCGACATTTTTGCCCGTATTAACGTCGATGACGGTAAGGGCTTCGGTCTCGTCAATGACCAGATACCCGCCACATTTCAGCCACACCCGCCGCTTGAGCGCCCGGTCGAGCTCGGCTTCGATGCCTCGGGCTTCGAACAAAGGGAGGGACCCCTGATACAGTTCGATGCGATTTTTGAGCGCCGGGGACAACGATTGCGCCAGCTCTCGGGCGCGCATAAATGCGTTGGAGTCATCAATGATGAAGCGGTCCACACTCTCGTCCAAATGATCGCGGAGGCTCTTGGCAATCAATCCCGCCTCCCGATGAAGCATTTGCGGTGCCTTTGACGTCCGGCTCTTATGCCGGACTCGGGACCACACACGTCGTAAATAGGCCAGGTCGCGCATTAAGGCCCGTTGCGAGGCTCCCTCGGCGACGGTGCGCACAATGAGGCCCATCCCTTTGGGACGAAGCCGTTCGGCCATTTCGCGAAGCCGCTCACGCTCACGCTCGCTCTCGATGCGACGTGACACCCCAACCGTCTCCGAATAGGGTGTTAACACCAAATACCGCCCCGGCAGACTGATGTCGGTGGTGACCCGCGCCCCCTTGTTACCGATCGGTTCTTTGGCAATTTGCACCACTACCTCTTGGCCCACTTTCAACACGTCTTGAATGGGCCTCGACTTCGTGTGGTCGCGGTCTTCAGCATGGGCATCATCGACATAGAGAAAAGCATTCTTCTCTAAGCCTAGATTGACGAAGGCCGCCCGCATCCCTGGCAGAACATTTTCCACCCGGCCCTTGTAGATGTTGCCCGCCGCTTGATCGGCCTCCTCATGGGTAATGTAAAACTCGACCAGCTGTCCATCCTCTTCAACAGCTAAACGACTTTCGTGTGATCCGTAATTGATTAAAAGTTCCTTAAAAACTTTTGGCTCCGGCTCGGCAGGGGCGCTCTCCGTATCTGCGTCCCCCAGGGATTTTTCGCCGGACACCTCTTCCGCCGTGTCAGCCACTACGAGGGCTGGCAAAATCCCCCAACGGCGACGCCTGCGCCGTGGCATGGTGAAACCCCGCTTTCTTCGATTCTCAAAAATTTCTAAACTTTAAGGAGGCACGAAATCCCTTAGGATGTCCTCTAGAATATCATACCACGAACCACCCTCGCGTCAATTCGCTACCCGGAGAGAAGTTCCTCCACCGGGACACCGGGGCCAAAACGCTCCATGCCTGACAAAAGCGCTTCTTCATAGAGAATACCCAAACGCTGCATACGATCATCCAACACCACCACCCGATGATATTTTAGCGGCCGCATGACGCGGAGAACGTCCCCTAACGGCACGTCGCCACGCACCGCCAAGTCCTCCACCGGCCATACCGGGCGCCGTTGAAATCCCAGCAGGCGTTGTCCTAAATCGCGGATGATGAGATACGGCGCATGATGCGGCGACCGGTAGGCGCCCCAATACAGAAAAGCCGCGAAGATCCCGAGACCGAGTTGTACTTGATCGAATACCACGAGCAACAAAGAGAGCGCAAAGAGCGCCCGGGCGAGCCATAACCCGGCTTCCCGCACGCGATGCTCCGCCTCTTGATAGCCGATTTGGCGGGACAAGTAAAGACGTGCCAAGCGTCCTCCATCCAGTGGGGCGACGGGTAAAAGATTGAGTGCGCCAATGGCTAAATTGGCCTCAATGAAAAGAGTCACATATTGCGGACTAAAGGGTAGTGCCCGATCGAGCCCCCAAGCGAACGCGGCCCAAAAGAAATTGGCGAGAGGTCCCGAAACCGCGACCATCGTCTCTACATACGGATCCTCCGCGTCTAGGCCCGGGATACGCGCCATCCCGCCAAACGGCCAAATCTCAATCCGTTCAATGGGAAGGCCGTACAAATCCGCCACCAACGCGTGAGTCAGCTCATGAAGGGTTACCGCCAAGAAGGCAATCACCATGGTGTGCCCGTGGCCAGCCACCCAATAGAGCGCCAACACCACCAAAAACAGGGGGTTGACGCGTATTTGACGCCATAACGGAGGGCGCGGCATGTTAATGGCTCAGAAAACGCGATCCGTAGAATGTCGATCCGAGCGGGTTGACGGGATAACCGTCCCGAGTGACGGCAATCTTCAACGTAGGCGCGTCTGCCGTACCCACCTTTGTGGTGGCCTGCACGCGCTCGCCGTGTTTTAGAGGCGAGGGCTTAAGGCCAAAAAATGTCACTTGGTAGCTTCCGGAGCGAAAGACAACCTTGTTCCGACCCACCTTTTGGATGAGAGCCGACGTCCCCGCCAAAACCGGTGCCCGACCCCGCACCTTCAGCGTGACGCCCGAGTGGAACACGGCCTTAGCGCCCGTTCCTTTCCAGCCGAAGCCTTCGACCAACGTCGCGTGGCTTACCGGGGCAATCCACTGAGGCGTCTTGGCCTCTGCCGCCGTCTGAGACGCCGGCCGGGACGGGAAGGACAACGAGCCCCACTTGAGTCCTTTCGGCAAGCTCACCGTGGTGTGGATCCAATGCTTGGTTTGGGTCCTAACCTCGTTGGCCACACGACCCGACGTGTGCTCGGCAAGCACCAGAGTCATTAAGATAAGCACAGCCACCAGCCAACGGACCCATCGCAAGGGTGGCTGGGCATCCGGATGAACCGGCTCGGCCTTCGACCATGTCAGTTCGGGCTCGCCCATCGTCATCCCCTCCGACACATGGTATGTCCCATGCCCGGAAGTTATGTCCTTAGGTCAACGGCGAGTAATAGACGGCCAAAGAATGCGGAAGGATGCCAAAGTCGAGCAGCCACCGCGAATCCTGACGGGTAAACTCATGCTGCAGGAAGCCCCACTCCTCACCCGTCAATATCGGGCCTACACGCCCGACCCGTTTTAGGACGTAATAGGCGTAGCGCTTAGGAATGCGTAGGGTCAAAATGCGGAATAAGTGGACGTCCTTGGCGATGTGGCGGACCACGTCCTCCAATTTCATGGACTGTGGACCCCCAATATCATAGATTTGTCCCACCGTTCGCTCCAACCACAGAGAGCGCAAGGCAATTTCGGCCACGTCCCCCACGTACACCGGCTGAATGAGCGGCTTGGATTCCGGCAGCACCGCCCAGGGACGATTAGCCGCCTCCTCCAACCGTTTAAAGGTTTCCGACCCATGGCCAAACATTAAATGAGGCCGCAAAATCGTGTAGTCGAGGCCGGAATTCACCACCACTTGCTCGCCCACCCACTTGGAGCGCTGAAACCGCGTGGGTGCGTGAAAGCCAGCCCCCATGGCGCTAATGTAGACGAAACGCTTAATCCCGCGTATTTGCGCTTCCCGCACGATACGCCGAGTCCCTTCCTCGTGAAGCGCTTCGACGTCACCGGTTTCCCCGGGATGGTGGCCCGCCGCATGGATGATGGCATCGACGGGCAAATCCGGGCCCTCAAATGGCGCATCGGAGAGGAGATCGCCCACAATCGGCACCGCCATCAAATCGTCCCGAATGTCCCGCGTCAGGCCAAGCACCCGGTATCCCATGCGCATTAACCGCGTTGATAATTCTTGTCCTAAAAAGCCGGTCACTCCCGTGACCAGCACATTTCGCATGTCGCGATCGCCCCTTTGCTGTCGAACAAGATAATTCCCTTCGCACCGAAGCTAATCCTTTTTTGCCGCCGTCTTTTTTTGTCGTTTGGAATAGAGACGCTTTTCGATGCGCTCAATTCGACTTTGGATCCGCGCCAACATGACGAAAACCGCCAGCAATAGCGCAAAATCCACGGCCAGCAAAATCAACCCGTCAGTCTTCATGGGCTCCTCCCCAACTCGACAATGCCTCTAAGTCGTGAAGGTTCACTGAGGTAAATATAAGACCGTCCGGTTCCAACGCGACCACCGGAGCTCGGCCACAAGCGCCAAGGCAACGCACAGGGGTGATTCTGTGGCCCTTACGGGCCCGAAATCCCGTAAATTCCCCCATGGCACCCAAGAGCAGTTGGGCGCCGTGAGCACGGCAAGCGCGTCCTTGGCAGACTAGCATATGTTGCCGATAGGGTGGAACACGAAGGTTCGGAGCATTCTTCGGTGGGCGTAGCCCATAAAAGGCCGCGGCCCAGAGAAAAATCCCGAGGAATGCACCCCAAACGACCGATGGACCAGCTTGGTAGAGTGAAAACCCTAACGTTATCCCCGCGAAAACGCTCAAGAGGCTTCGGACCCGCCCCCGAAGCTTCCACCCGGTCGCTAGGGAAATCGCCGCCAGGAAACCTATCCATAGTCCTGGGTGCCGTTCAGCCCATAGGAATCCCGCCACCGTCCCTATAACGCACAAGGCGCCGAGGGCCATCCGGTCGGATGGCAATCGACGCCCGCGAATCCCACTCATTATGAGTCCAGCTAAAGCCCACAATACGCCAAGAATCGTCATCGCTACCACTGACGACGGCGATACCGAGACTCAGGTCTGATGCCGAAAATACGGAATAACAATTTCACCAGCCACTCCAACCATCCGCGTAGCGCGAGCACAATGAGGCCCGCCACAATACCAACCAGCGCACCGACGATGACGTCGGTAGGCCAGTGAAGGCCCACGAAAACCCGTGCAACGGCAACTGCGGCCGCAAGAATCAGTGCTAAAATCCCATCACTAGCCCCGGCGAAGAAGAGCCCAATCGCAAATCCGAAACTGCCGGCCGCATGATCGCTCGGAAATGAAGTATCTCGCTTATGCGCCAGCAGTTGGTGGATGAGGTGTGGCTCGTAAACGAACGGCCGCGGTCGATACGGAAACACGTGCCCCAAAATCATATTAATCACTAAGGCGAGCACGCCCGAGACCACAGCATACACCACGGCTCTTCGGGCCTTGTTCTCCCTCAAGGGCGGCCAGAACCAGAGCAGCAAGAAAATCACCGCCCAAATTTCCGGTGCGTACTTGGCTAATATTTCCCCCACGTGATTC
>JAKADW010000091.1:0-1734 GCA_021820165.1 Bacillota bacterium | reverse complement strand
ACATCGGGCTGTAGCGTGTCCACCCATTGACCACCAGCTCCCAGTGCTGGTCAAATGCTGTAATGGGAAATTGATGTGTCAATTTTGTCCCCCTATGAGGTCGTGTTCACCATGCTGGTTCGAGTATACCACAGGCACCGGTTTGGACACGGAGGCCTTATAGCCTTGCTGCTTTCGTCGCCCGTAGACGTTAAGCAAGAGGCCAATGGCCGCAGAGTCGGCCATGATGGCTGACCCCCCATAGCTCATGAAGGGCAACGGCACCCCCGCGACCGGCATGATTCCTGTCGCCATGCCCGCACTCTCAATGACGTGAAAGGCGAACATGGAGGCCACTCCGGTGGCCAAGAGGGTTCCAAACCGATCCTTGGCTTGGACGGCGATATAGATGGCGCGGGCAATCACCACCAAATAGATAAACAAGATGGCCATCGAGCCGACAAAACCCAACTGCTGCCCAATGCCGGCATAAATAAAGTCGGTGTAGGATTCGGGCAGGAAGCCGAGGAGATTGGTGTGGGCGCCGGCGGTTAGTCCAGTGCCGGTCAGCCCTCCCGTCCCAATATCAATCCGTGACTGAATCACGTTATATCCGGTGCTCAAGGGATCCTTGTTGGGATTGATGAAAGCCGTGAGGCGATTCAACTGATAGGTGTGCATAATGGGGATTTTGATGCCGAATCGGTAGTGCGCCCAAATCCACAGCACCATGAGTCCTAGACCCACCGGAAAAATCAACATCTTCACGGCCGGAAGACCTGCCATATAAAGCATGCCAATGGTGATGGCGGCAAACACCAAAGTGGTCCCAAGGTCAGGTTGCTTTAAGATCATGACCATGGGAATCGCCACGTGCAGTAAAGGCGTGACCATGTCGCGCCAGCGCTTGAGGCTTTTCTTTTTGTCCAAGTGCGTGGCAAACGTGATAATCACGGAGACCTTGGCAATTTCGGAGGGCTGAAGCTGAAATGGGCCCACGGGAATCCAGCGCTGCGCACCCAGGGCTGAGCGCCCGTGAACCAGCACAATTCCTAAGAGCGCAATGGTAAACCAATAGAGATAGGGCGCCATTTTCTTGAACTTTTCGTAGTCAATCCAGGTGGCAACCGCCAGCACAACCGTCCCTAGCCCTATCCAGATCATCTGACGCTTGACGAAATACGTCGGATCACTGGCCGGGGCCCAGGGACGGGACGCGCTAGCCAACACAATTATTGACGTGGCCGCGAGCAGGTACATGGCCACTAAAAGAAGGTAGTCTAGTTGAAAGCGTGAACGGCGGTTACCCACATGATCAAACCCCTAATCTGAAGTGCTTCCAGTATAAACGAGGTCTCATCCTGGGTCGAGATCACCTTTATGGTGTCCCTTACAAAGAATTCCGTCCCGTCACCGCTTTTTTACGGATGGGAATATTGGCCACCAGTGCCATGGCATCGTCGTGTCGGGAGAAGTCGACCTGAAATCCCTGATCATCAATGTCCAGATATTGAGAAATGACTTTGACCAGATCATTTTTCAGATCTTCCAGCGCCTGCGGTGAGAGGCTGGCCCGATCGTGTACCAAGACAAGGCGGAGGCGTTCTTTGGCCACCTCTTTGCTCGCGTCGTCGCGTCCGAATACTCGCGCGAACAAATCAAACATGGCGTTCCCCCCTCGGCTCACCCTTTGAGCCCCATCATCTTGCGCAAGCGCCCGATGAATCCCTCTGCGCCATCGTCCAGTTTCATCAT
>JAKADW010000090.1 GCA_021820165.1 Bacillota bacterium | reverse complement strand
TTAAACGAAATCCAACTCACTGTCAGCATCGCAATCGCTGGAAACTAGTTCAAGCAAGGGTATTTATGGAGTAATATAATAATTAATTATGTTTCTGAGATGTCCGACTAATGAATCGACGCGCGGACCGGAAAAGTGGTAAGAATATCCGGAGGGTGGAATAGGATGCGTCGACACGGTGCCCCGCGTGACCATTGGAAAGAAGGCATACCATGACGCTCCGGCAATTGGAATTTCTCATTGGCGTCGCTGACTTGGGAAGCATTTCGGCCTGCGCTGAATTTTACGGCGTCAGTCAGCCGGCCGTCACCAATCAAATTCACCAATTAGAAGAGGAGCTTCGGACCCCCCTTCTACTCCGAAGCGTTCATGGGGCAACGTTGACCGAACAGGGGCAGCGAGCCGTTCACCAGGCCAAGCGCGCTTTGCAGGAAATTCACCGCATTCCCATCACCCTGGAGGAGACTAAAGAGTCCATATCGGGAACGGTGGTGCTCGGCGTGAGCCCTCTTTCACCAGTGTCCGTGAACCACTTCCCCCGCATTTATCGACCCTTTCATAGGGCGTTCCCCAACGTGCGCTTGGAAGTCATCGAAGGAGAATCGGTCAATCTGGCCAGCCAAATCGTCAAGGGTCAGGTGGATTTGGCGCTGACCCCAATGCCGCTACTCTCCACCAAGGTCCAATACGAACTGCTCTGGGCTGAGGAGTTGGTGGTGGTGTCGAGCATGAGCCTCCCCCTCAGCGATCCCATCTCCATGGGAACCCTTCGGGACGAAAACTTCGTGTTTATGAAGCCCGGATTTAGCCTTAATGTGGCCACGGCCAAGCTCGGCCAGCAAGCCGGCTTTACGCCCAACGTGGTGGCTCACGCCGGCAGCATCCGCTCGCTATTAGGGTTGGTGGCGGCCGGAATTGGGGTGGCTATCGTCCCCGGAGATACCGTCCAATTGGAGTCGGAAGCGGGCTACATCCACGTCTCCCATCTTAACCCTAGAGCCTATCGCCGCTTGGCCATGGCATACCGGAATGAGGCAGAAATCAGCCCCGAAGCCGCCGTGTTCATGAATTATATTCGGTCTTACACGCGGGAATCTCCTCAGTTACAACGCCACACCTTCGACGACAGTGGACGGCATATTACCGGAAAAATCCAGTGGCATCGGCGTGAGGAGTCTGGCCAGAGTGACCAAAGTGCCCAGCATAGGAATTGATCGGGGCCCCATGTGACTCGCTTCAATTTCAGGCTCCTCCCAAACCCTCCAGGGAAACGGTAGGAACTCACCGATACGGTGTCGAATGGAGCGATAGAAAGCGAGGGGTATGCATGCTGCCAGACCTTCAGAAGGCCAAAATGGCCCCCGTACTTCGTGTGGGCAACATCATCACCACCCGCGTTTGCTGGATGGGCTGTCCGTTTTGCGATTTGTCCGTGATCCGTGCCAAGCCAGATCCTGGTCTTTCGTTGGCGGCGGTGGACAATCTTGACCCCCATCTCGCTAGTCAAGCGGACTTGATTAAGCTTCATGGCGGACTCATGCTGAAAGAGCCCTTTGACTATTGGCTTCAAGTCATTCGTCACCTTCGGGATGGTTATGCGGGGCCGGTGTGGGCCTTTTCTCCACAAGAGCTTTGGCACTTTCACCAGTCCGAACGGCGGTCGATTCGTGACTTGCTGGCTGGTCTCAAATGGGCTGGGGCTACCGCTCTCAACCCGGGCGGGTCCGAATCACTGGGGCATCGCTGGTCTTCGCACCGCCTGTCTGAGGCGGAGTGGCTAACCGTTGCGGAAGCGGCGGCACGGGCGGGAATTTCGCTCCCGGCCGCCCTAATTGTGCCGCCAAGTCCCCCAGAAACCCTTGTCGACAACTATTTATCGGCATTGGCAAAAGCGCCTATCGCCTCTTTGGAAATCAAGCCGCTCCGGTCTCAGGGAACGCGCTTGGCTAAACTTGGCGATGCCGAGATGCTGGAGTTGATTCCTATCATCGAACGCGTGAAGGAACAGAGTTCGCATGCCGTGAGCGTTCGGCTGGATCGAGAACGGCCAGACGCCCAGCTCTTCCTGTCGGCGGCCGGCGCTGACCGCTTTTTCGTGCCCACCTGGACGGTGGAACCATGAACCGTGCCCTATATTGGATGCCGCAATGCGACCTGTCCTCGTTTCCGGAAGCGTTTCGCGCATGGTATGGCTGGCGGTTTTTAAGAGCCCACGGCCAACGCGGGCACATTCTAACGCCCAGCAACGAGCCCTGGCCGTCTTCGGAAACACTCGTACCCGTCAAGGGGCAGGTCTGGTACGCACGGCAATGGCAAAAGGTCCCGGCCCGAATCAAACCGTCCGCGGTCACGGTGGAAGTCCCCGTTCCCCAAGGGGTTAGCGATGCTGGGCTGGCCCTCTTAAGTCGCGCCCAGGAATCATTCGCGCTGCGGAGAATTGTGCTCACCCGTCCCCAAAATCTCACCTTGGAACGCCTGGAAACCAGCGTCGCAACCCTCTTAGAAAGCCTTGGCGTTGCCATTTGGATCGACGGCCAAAGTTTTGGCAGCGATGCGGCTAGCTATCTTCTGGCGAGGTATCCGTCGCTTCAGGTGACCGGCATCTCCGAAGAGTGGCTTGGGCGGATGGCGGAAATCGCCGACCGACCTCTCTACCTCTTCGATTACAGCGACGCCGAGCCCGTTCCCATTGCCCGTCCCCCGCGTTTCCCCATCTTGGAGGACACTAATATGTTGCCTCCCGGCTGGCGCACCCGGTAGGATGAAGGGAGAAGGGGGACCGAGCATGCCCGATCTCAGCATGGTTGTCTTGTCCTATGAAGACGTCAAACGGCAGACCGAACGGGGGGCACGCCTCATCGATGTGCGCACCCCGCAGGAATTTGTGTCGCTGCACCTCACCGGGGCAATGCCCTTAGTAGCCCCCCGCTTTGGGTTCGCGCGACTCTCGTCCCACCTCGTGCACCAAGGAGAACGAGTCATCGTAGTGGCAGCCTCACCGGTATCGGGGCAGGTCGCGGCTCAGGAAATGGACCTCATGGGCGTGGACATCGTGGGCATCTTTGCCAGCTTACCAAGAACCTGGGCAACCCGGGGCTTAAGCGTAGACACAGGCCACCTTATTTTCCCCGATCGCTTTTTGCCCTACCTCCATGACCATCCCACTGCCGACATTGTGGACGTGCGCGAGCCGGTGGAATCCGAGCGCTTTCCTTTTCCCCATGTGACGCGCCAGACGCCCTTTTCCGAGTGGCCGGACGGTATCGGCACGCTTGACCGATCGCGTCCCGTGATCTTCCTTTCGGGACGGGACGACCGAGCGGTGATTGCCGCCCGCGACACCATGGTGGCGGGCTTTCCCACCGTAGGATACCTAGTCGGGGGCTATGCGGCCTTTCATCACCCGCGGGTCTATGATCCTAAAGAGGCCGCCCGAACCACGGCCCACCATGGAGTCTTTATCTGAAATGCGGGCCCGAATTTTCCCGTTTCAATGTTGAACCATTCCCCCTGACTAAATCCATCCAGCACCGCCACCCACGGACCCGAGCCATCAATGACCGTGGGGGTGGTCGCCTGATTCTGGGGCCAGGAAACGATATCCGCCCAATCAAATTGTCCGCGCCGAAAGGGCACCATCCCCGCACGGAAAGTCCCCAGAGCGGAGTCGTATCCGTAACGCTAATCGCGGCCTGATACACGGAGTAAAAAATATGCCTCGTGCCCGTCCAATAGCCAAACCCGTTGGAACCAAAGGCGTAGGGCAACACGGGCCGTCCTTCGGCAAACCCAACCGTGCCTTGGGGCTGAAATGGGGGGCTCGCGGTCACCTGGTGACCGCCCACGATCTCCGTCAGCACCGCCTCATCCGGTAATGCCGAAAGCGCCCAGAGGGAGTGAGCGGGTCCGGTCACGAGGCTCGTAATACCGAGCGGAAGCCCTGATCGAAGCGGGTGCCAACCCTGATGGTGCCAAATGTCGATAGAGAGCGTGGTCGCGGCCGGATTCTCCACCACCGCATAGAGGGATCCCGCCACATCCTTCACCGAAAGGACCGTGCGGTTCTTAGGCGAAAGGCGCGTGACCACCACATGCCGCCCTTGGAGCGCATCCACTTCATGACCCAATGTCACCCAAACCGAATGATGCACCCCGGGCGTTGCCACTTCCACTTGCTGAACCAACCCCAAACGGCCGATACGCACGGAAGGTCCCAAGGCTTTCCCAGAGGGTGAATATTGCCGGCCATACAAGATTTCTCGGCCACCGGTAACCCGCGCGTAAAAAACCCAGAGATGTGGGGGTCCACTTTCAGGCTGAGGCCAAAGGCGCATCGCAGCATATGTGGCCAGCAACAGTGTTGCGACAAAAAAAAGGGCCCGAAGGCCCTTTTTCCGTGTCAACCGGCGCGGTGCTGAAGCGCCATTTTGACAGCCTCAGACACCGCCTTACCATCCGCTCGCCCCCGCGTTTTGGGCGTCAACCATCCCATCACACGGCCCATGTCTTTCGGGCCCTCCGCACCAGTTTCGGCAATGGCCTCCAAAATGAGTTGAGCCAATTCCGCTTGAGAGAGAGGTTCCGGCAAATAATCCTTCAAAACCGCAAGTTCCTGATTCAGCTTGTCGACCAAATCGGCCCGGCCGCCGCGTTCGAATTCCTGAATGGCGTCCTGCCGTTCTTTCACTTCTTTAGCCAACACCTGAAGAATACCCGGCTCGTCCAAGGCCACGCGCTCACCGCGCGTTTCGACCTGTAAAATCGCCGCTTTTATCCCGCGGATGACAGAGAGGCGGACCGCGTCTTTGGCCCGCATAGCATCTTTGAGGTCCTCGTTTAGCCGATCACGGAGAGACATGTGAAAGCCCCTTACTTGCTTTTCTTTTTGCGAGCCGCCTCGGACTTCTTCTTTCGGCGTACGCTCGGCTTTTCATAGTGCTCATGGCGACGCGCTTCAGAAAGCACACCCGCCTTCTGAATCTGCCGCTTGAATCGGCGAAGCGCGCTCTCTAGGCTCTCATTTTTGCCCACTTTGACCTCTGACATTAATCTCCCTCCCCTCCACCCGCACGGGTTGGGGTCTATTCATTTTATTATACGGGCTGGCCCGAAAAAGTGTCAAACCACGCCGAGACTACCAGGGACGATATAAGTGCCCATACTTGGTGAGGCATTCCTTGCAGAGGGTGCTCTCCAAAAACCCCGAAGTCAGCGAGGCCGCTTCTCGTCGAACGACCGGCTTGTGACAGATATCGCAAAATTTCAGCTCAATCACCTTGCCCAAAGTTCTCGACCTCCCTGACGGTAGGATGACCGGGAACCCAGGACTTGAACCTAGCAGTGTTGTCCAAATGTGGGGCGGCTATCTTGTAAAAAAAGCACGGCCGCAAACGCCCCGGCATTTTCCGCACGATACACGCGGGGCCCTAGGCTAAGCGGCTCAAAACCTTTGTGCGAAAGCTCCGTTTGTTCGCCTTCAGTCAATCCGCCCTCTGGCCCCACCACCAGGGCCAGAGGCTCCGTCGAAGATTCAAGCCAGCGCGCTTCGAAGGGCGCCCGGGGGTCTAAGAAGAACCCCTGGTGGCGCGGCGGCAGCACCAGATCGCTCAACGAAATGGGCTCGTCCACAATCGGTACATGACCGCCGCGGCTCTGTTCGCTCGCTTCCTTGGCGATATGCTGCCAGCGCGCTCGCTTATTATCCGACACCGTACGAGGAATGCTCCGCGCCGTAACAACCGGCACAAAACGAAAAATCCCCGCTTCGGTGCTGCGTTCAACCGCATCGCCAAAATGATCGCCTTTTAGGAGCGCTTGAAACAAGATAATCGAACGCCGGGGCATAGCCGTTTGGGACACCAGGCGCGTGAGCCGCACGCTCCCTTCACCTTCAATGCGCGATTCCCAGACTCCGCCATCATCTGTGAGTACCTCAATGATGTCGCCGTCCCGCCGACGCATCACATCGGAAAGATAGTGCCAGTCCTCGCCGGAAAGGTCGAGCGTACGCCCTGGAGCGCCCGGTTCCGAGACGTGCAAGCGAATCATCGCGACGCCACCGCCATCATCCAACCTTCCGCTTCCTCGATCCGCGCCAGATGATGGCCCGTCTCCCCAACAAGCGCCATCAAGTCCGCTTGCCGTTCAGGAAGCAACCCAGACAGCAAAATCAACGCGTCCTGGGCAAGATATTGCTGGAGAGGCTGCCACTCGCTCTGGATAATGTCCCAAATCAAATTCAGACAGAGCACATCAAAAGGCTCGGGTGGAAGGTCATGAAGCGTGCCGGAAGTAACGGTCACCGACTCCGTTAAGTGATTGAGGGCAAGATTTTGGCGAAGCGCCTTCACTGCAACCGGATCGGGCTCCACCATCACCACCCGCTTTGCACCACGTTTGGCGGCGAGTAATCCCAATATCCCCGAACCGGCTCCTAAATCCATCACCCGCTTTCCGGACAGATCCCTGTCAAGGAGAGCGTTGGCGCATAGCCGGGTGGTGGCATGGGTACCAGTTCCGAATGCCATCCCCGGATCCAACCAAACCGTATGCTCAAGGTCGACGGGCGACGGCACGACCCATGATGGCACGATGGCAAAACCCTGGTGAAAGAATTGCGGTGTGTAATAGCGCTTCCAGGCATGGGCCCAATCTTCGCTTCGCACCTCATCGTGGGTAAACGGCCAGCCATACCGTTGAAGTTCTGCCGAAAGGTCATACGAGAGCGCGTGCGCCTCCTCCGAAGATAAATAGACGCGCACAAAAGGACGGCCGGACTGAAGCGGAACGTCCGTAAAGGCGGATTCCGCCGGCCGGCCATCATCATATTCCACCCCGTGAACGGGTAACGTATAGGCGAAAAGGATAGCCTGGTCGACCTCTTCTAAACGCGGGTACCACGTCCATCGCTCGTAGAGCGGATCAAATCGGCTATCGGCCCAGGGCATCTTTCATCTTCCTGAGAATGCCCTTATCCTCGGGCAAAACCGACTCGCCGCGAAGCTCAGCCCACGCTCGCAGCAACTCCCGCTCTTTGGGCGAAAGATGCGTGGGCACTTCGACCACCAAGCGCACATTGAGGCTTCCTTTGGCGCTCGATCCCAGGCGCGGCAGGCCAGCCCGAGCTACCCGGACCACCGTATCGGTTTGGGTTCCCGGCGCAATGTGAATCACATGATCCGCACCATCCAAACCCGTGACCGACAATTCCGCCCCCAGAGCCGCCTGGCTAAAGCCGACAGGCAAATCGATCCACAAGTCGTCCCCGTCGCGACGAAATCGCTCGTGTTCCTTCACGTGAATGAAGACGATTAAATCTCCTGGTCCGCCCCCCCGGTGGCCGGCAGCACCCTCTCCTTGCACCCGAAGTCGCGTACTTTCGTCCACACCCGGCGGCACTTTGACCGTCAGGCGCTTCTCCGCGCGCACCACGCCGCGCCCCGCGCAAGCTTTGCAAGGCTCTTTGACAAACTTCCCAGTCCCCCGGCAACGGGCACACGTCTCAATCCGTCGGATACGCCCTAAAAAGCTATCGGAAATGCGTTCTACTTGCCCACGGCCTCGGCAGTCTGGACACGTTTCGATACGCGTTCCCGGTTCGGCTTGATTGCCGTGACAATGATGACAGGTCTCCTCCCGCACCACCCGAATCGTGCGTTCTGCCCCGGTCGCCACTTCCTCCAAGGTTACGGTCAGATCATAGCGAAGA
>JAKADW010000089.1 GCA_021820165.1 Bacillota bacterium | reverse complement strand
AATCGCAAGCGATTCGACCGGGGAAGCGACCATCCCGATCGCGATCAACCGTTCCGGTATAGCGCCCAGCAAACCCGGGACTTTCAAAAACGCGAACCGCCGGTGATCTCGGTCGATACCAAGAAACAAAGAGAATATTGGTAACTTTAAGAATAACGGACGCGACTACCGTCCCAAGGGAGCCCCGATGGAGGGACAGGCCCACGATTTCCCCAATGCGGTCCTGGGGAAGGCCATTCCGTATGGCGTCTATGATCCCGTCAGCAATACCGGCTGGGTGAATGTTGGCATCGACCGTGGTGGTTACGCATGGGGCAGAGCGCGTATCCCAAGGCCACCGAGATCCTGATCACCGCCGACGGCGGTGGAAGCCGCAATGGGTATCGAGTAAATGGCTTGAAGGTCGCCCCACACCAATTCGCGGACGAAACCGGACTTGCGATCCACGTCAGCCACTTTCCGCCGGGCACCAGCAAGTGGAACGCCATCGAATGTAGAGCTCTACATTCGATGGCTAATGTGTAGTTGTAGGTTATGGGAAGTTAGGGACGAGGGCCCAATGCTCACACGAAAACCATCCACGAGCGCTTCCCATAACGCGGCGTCGTTAGACCGTCGACGAGACACCGCTGGGAGACAAAACCTGACCCGTATCGAATCATTTCCGTCCATGGATTCTCGCTCGCCTTATCAGCACGGCCAAAAGATGCCATTCGAATCCCCTCAACGACGTTCGCATCACGATTTTCTCCAGGATATTATGGTAAGTGATCAGGGCCGAAATGGCCCCTGGGGTATTGTATTTGGCACCGAAGTCCCCCTAACCCACAACTACACATTAGCCATCGAACACTGCATGTTCTCCGCGATTAGCCTCAACGGGCGGGGGCGTCCCTTGACGACCCTTCAAACGGTGGTCAACCTGATTGGCCATACACGCACCAAAAAGGGTCTAACGATTCAAGCCGACCTCGACTTGGGATCCTACCCCACCGACCAGAAACCGACGGAGGAATCCATCGAGAATCTTCAGATTGAGCGCCCCGACGGTCAGGTGCGGTGGAATTACACGATTAAACCGCATAGCAAGCCTTTGGAGGAGGAACTCGTAAGTTAAAATTGTAACACTCCTAACTGATATACTGAAGGTGTTCCAACCGTGAGCAGACGGTTGGCGGGACTACTGGGCGAACGATGAGGAGCCAACTCATCGTTCGTTGTTTTGCGCCGCACTTCCAGGACGGCCCAGCAATCGCTCCAAAAATCCCTTGTTGTTCTCGATTATAGATCTGTCCTGCCGGGAGGTCGAGATGCCTGGAAAAAAGTCGCCGAATGGAGTGGAAGAGATCTATTTCTTGTGTATGAACATATCTATGTAATAGTGGAACCCGGCTGGGCGCCTTGAACCAAACGTGTGATCGCTGCGGAAACCCACAAGAGTGCGTCATGTGCATGGACGTGCTCCTTTTTACGTCCGTGCGGGCCAGGAGTGTGTAGACCGCGCAACGAAACCAACCCTACGATTAGAGGGAGGCGCGAGGGAGGCATTTGCTCATTTCGTTGACCGTAACGTGATGTGAGGTGATGACCCTGGGGGTGAAAACACGAGCAGAGCCGATGGTCTGAACACCGAGCATCGAAGAGCCTCTGAGAGCCGTCAACCACCCCGCCTTGAAGGCCAGAGCTTGTAATACAGGCTCCTGGGTTGACCAGCCTTGGCCCCGCATAAGCGGGGCTCCGTTCCGTCGATCAGACGTAGGATGCGTCTCCAGTCCCACGTTTTGTCGTCCGTGATTAAAAGCGAGCGAGGGGTAGTGCGAGCGGTGTTTCGGACCGAACAAACCGACGGAACCTTGGCGAGGAGAGCCTTTTGTTCGAAAGCATGACCAGCCCCTCCCTTACGGGGTTCCGAAAGGAGATGCTCCTCGTGGTTTCTGTTTTGGATCGCCACCAGAAACCACTCATGCCGTGTACGGAGAAACGCGCCCGGCCCTTCTTGGAACGCGGACGCGGTGGTCCACCAGCGAGCTCCTTTTACGATCATACGGTGCCGTTTACGATGGATTCCTCGCTTTAGCGATGCCGGGCATAGGCGGTGCAGCGAGTCCTGGGCGTGGCATCGGCAGTGAAAGCCGCAAAAGGCTTTCGAGAGGATGCCCACCCTGATCACGGCAGTAAGTTCCTCGAGGTGGCCGATACCGTGAGTGTGCCGTACGGGTAGGCCTCTTCCAAGACGTGGGGGTCGAAGGCCACGCCGCAGAGGTTCAGGACATCAAAACCAACTCCCTCGGCCGCGTTTTTTCGGCTTCTTGGTTGGGTTGGGAACCGACGGGGCCATGCTCGGTCCGGTAGATTGATACGAATCCAGCGATACCGCGTTCGGCGATCATACGGTGCCGTTTACGACGGGCCCCTGGCTTTAGCCATGGGGAGGGTGTCCACTCTACCAATCGGCGATAGAGCCGTCCTCCTCATGGATCCAGGTCGGATTCAGCCAATCGCCTTCATAGCGATGGCGTTCCAAGGCCGACGCATCCACCGTGATGCCCAACCCTGGGCCGCGGGGCACCTCGATGTAGCCCTCGACGATGCGAAAGGGTTCCATCAAATACCCATCGCCCACGTTGACCTGCTCTTGCGCTAAGAAATTGGGCACGGTCGCGACCAAGTTGAGACTGGCGGCGAGGTTGATCGGTCCTAACGGATTATGGGGGGCGAACGCGACAAAATAGGTTTCGGCCATGGCCGCGATCTTCTTGCCTTCCAAGATGCCCCCGCAATGGGCCAAGTCGGGTTGGAGAACGGCGGCGGCTTGTTTTTCTAACACTTCGCGAAACCCCCACTTGCCGAAAAGCCGTTCCCCCGTGGCGATGGGGAGGGTCGTGCTTTTGGCAATCTGCACTAGCGCATCCACGTTTTCTGGTAAGCAGGGCTCTTCAATGAACAAGGGGCGGATGCGACTCCGCTCGATCTCTTTCGCGAGGGTGATCGCCAACGCCGGGCCCACGCGGCCATGAAAGTCGATGGCGACGTCCACCGTCGGCCCGAGCGCGCTACGCATCGCCTCCCAGCGTTCTAACTCGCGGTCAATGAAGGCGGGGGACTCCAAGAGGCGGGCGGGCCCCGAGAGTCCCGTTTTGACGGCGGTGAATCCCGCCGATCGGGCCTTTTCCGCTTGGCTTGCCGCCTCTTGAGGCGTGTCTCCCCCCACATGGCAATAGACCCGGATGCGATCGCGCACGGCGCCGCCTAATAGCTGCGACACCGGAACCCCAAGCGATTTCCCTAAAATATCCCACAGGGCCTGCTCTACGCCGCTGATGGCACTCATCAAGATAGGTCCGCCGCGGTAGAAGGCGCGTCGATACATGGCTTGCCAGAGCCGTTCGATCTGGCGAGGGTCCTGGCCCAGCAATTGCGGGAGCAAATCGCGAATCGCCGCCTCGACCGTGCGCGAACGCCCTTCTAAATTTGCCTCCCCAAAGCCCTCCAATCCCTCGTCCGTGGTCACGCGGACAAAAGACCACCGAGGTCGTACATGGAACACTTCGACCTTTGCGATTTTCAACGTCGTGCTCCCTTCCCTAGTCCTGGCGTTGCCAGGCGATTCCCTGTAACCTCGTCCATAGGGCGCATGCCATCCTCCGCCTATGGGCTACCCCGCCAGTGTAATCGAAGCCATCGGAACCTGTCCACGCCGATCGAGATAGGATCGCGAAGGCCCCAGGAAGACGGTCATGCGGCCAGCTACGAGCTCGCCTGGTGGATGGCCTTTTGCAACGCGGACTGGGCTTGAGTTAACAACACAGCATCGTGCGCGAAGCGAGCGTGGGGCAAAACCATTTTATCAAAATCATTTTGGATGGTTTGCCAGGTATTGCCCATGCCTACAATCTGAGCCTGCGTCACCGTGGTGTGCGCTTGCACACCCACACTATGCAAGATGGCCGATCGCATGGTGCTCAGATCGGTCGTGGTCAATCCGGGTACGCGCAGGCCTGTCCAGGCGGCCATGTTGGCTACCGTGTAGAGCGTCTGTGTTTTCGTGTCGAATTGTTGACTGAGGGCGCGTTGCACAGGTGCTCTCCAAAATGCGGCCAGTAAGCTGGTTTCTTCGTGGTTCACGGGAGGTGAATGGGTGAAAGCCACCACCGACGTGCCCCCCGTCCACGTATAATCTCCTCGAGGGCCAGCCGGATAGGGCAAGACCGCCCAGTCTTTTTGGGGGAAGTGGGGTACCGCCGTAATGTTTGCAAAGAACGCCGACCCTTGGATTTGGACCGGGTAGGTGCCTTGGGCCAACAGATCTGCCATCGTCTGCGACGGCGCCGTACTGGGCGAGACCCCATCGGTTATATACGGAGCCAAATACGCCTTGAGCGCCGCTTTGCCGGCGGCGGAGGCCATGACCACCTGGTTGCCTTGGGGCGAGTAGACTTGGCCGCCGTACGAATATAGGGTGGCGTACCAATCCCATTCCGAATCGCCGGGGCCCGCATAATTGCGGTGGGCTTTGAGAAGCGCAGGGATCACCCCCTGGTCCAACTGCTTCCAGGTCTTCGGAACGGGGATGTGCAACTGCTTTAAGGTACGGGTATTGACATAGGTCAAATCGGGCTGTGCACTTTCCAGAGCTCCGTACACTTGGCCATTTTCGACCGTGTTTCCTGGTGCCAAAAGGGGGGGCTCATGCGCTCGAATATACCGCGCTAAGGCGGGGTCGACGCGCGTGATATCGACGGCGAGATGGTCCTTGGCATAGATGTCCGGGTAGCCTTGCGAAGTGACCATGAGATTAGGTAGTGTCCCGCTGGCAATCGCCGTGTCGACCTCGGTAGTAAAACTTGCGCCGGAAATGGGTGTGACGGTAACGGTGGTGTGGTGCGCGCGGGCCCACGGTTGGAGCAGGGACTGAACAATGCGGGCCTGCGTTCCCGTGGCTCCCATATACCAAAACGTCATGGGCTTCGTGGCGGTGTGGGCCGCTCCTTGGGCGGCGCTGACTCCGCAGCCCGCGACCAATCCCATGACTACGAGCGACAGGCCGAGGAGTTTGGGATTCCTGAGGGGAGCCCTCGTCCGGCATGTCTGCTTATTTTGGGCTATCCCAACACGATGCAGCAATGTGGCACGTAACATGAGATCGCCTCCATGAAAACAGATGGGAGAAACCGTCGCCCTGGGCCGCAAGGTCATGAGGAAAGGGGGGGCACACGGCGGTCTGCGATCGAGGTTGTCAACCCCGTCTGACCTTCTAAGGACCAGGGATCGGCTTCAGCCGGCGCCTAAAAAGGTACCGGTAGTATAATATTCGAACCTCCGGACTGGGTTTTGGGGGTGATCGTCAAGAATCGTGCTGCCAACAAGCGCTCGCCGCGCTTTGTTGCGCCGAACGCGGTGCGATGACGAAGAGGGAGGTGCGCGCTCGATAACATCGTGCAAATACGAGAACGCGGGACTCTATGGCCGCATCTGTGCGGATGGAGCTCCGGTGCACTCCATGGGGCGGATGCCCGGCGATGCTTGCTTTGGTACACTGCGTTCGTGGTACCCGGGGTGAAGGGGAAGGAAGCGGTCATGGGATCGGCGGGCCCGATTGTCACAGGAGCCGTCAACCTGCCGCCTTTAGCCCTTAGGCATGGAGATATAAGGCGATCGTCGTCAGAGGACGTCTTTGGTATCTGCACGCGAACTCCATTCACAGTAAGGAGCGACCCTGGGCTTTATTTTGGGCGAAGTGGCCCGGAATGCAGAGGGAGGAATCAAGGATGCGGGTAGGCGTCATTGGAACGGGGCTGATTGCAGATTTTGCCCATTTGCCGGCGTACCGACAACTGGGTGCAGAGATTGTGGCGGTGGCGGATGTGGTAGAGTCTCGTGCGCAGACGATGGCCCACAAATATGGGGTGTCGCAGGCTTACGGCGATTATCGACGGTTATTGGAGCGCACCGATATCGAGGCCGTGTCGATTACCGTACCTAATTATTTGCATGCGGCCATGACGGTGGAAGCGCTGGCGGCTGGCAAGCATGTGCTGGTGGAGAAGCCGATGGCAATGAATGTGGCTGAAGCCGAACGTATGCAAGAGGCAGCCCAACGTGCGCACCGAACATTGATGGTGGGGTTTAGCAGCCGTTTTCGCCCCGATGTTCAAAAGCTAAAGCGGCTGGTGGTGGCCGGGGATCTCGGCGATCTATATTTTGCGTCCACCGGGTATCTGCGCCGACGAGGATATCCCAAAGGGTGGTTCACCGTGGCCGCCGAATCGGGCGGTGGACCCGTGGTGGATATTGGGATTCACGTCTTGGACATGGCGCGCTATCTGGCCGGGGGACCGGAACCGATCTCCGTGGTGGCCGAGACATCGCAGAAGTTTGGCGCGTGTCCAGTGGAGGATGGCGTGTGGGAGTCGTCCGATGTGCGCGAGGGTCTGCGGGATGGCAGCGCTTTTGATGTGGAAGACTTTGCCACGGCGTGGATTCGCTTTGAAGGAGGCCTCGTGGTCACGCTGGAGACGGCGTGGACGGCTAACGTGGGACACGATAGGGTGTACGTGAACCTGTTGGGCACGCGAGCCGGAGCCGTGATCGATTCGTATCACCCCATTCACAAGCAAGGGCAAGACTCCCCAAAGACCTCCGATGGGCTCGATGTCTATGGGGAGATCGAAGGCATGGTGGCCGATTCGTGGATCGGATGCCGATCGGGAACGCCGCATACGGAAGAGATTCGTCATTTCATGGCGGTCGTTGAAGGGCGCGAGGCCCCCCAAATGACCGCGCAAGATGGGGTCGTGATGCAGCGGATCCTGGCAAGCATTTACCAGAGCGCCCGCGATCACCAGGAAGTCTCGCTGGCACCTTCGATCAGGGTGGCGAATGGATAGCCCCTCTGCAGATCACGGATGGGGCGGTAAGTAACGGAAATCTTTGCTACCGGGTACGAGTTTAACAGGGACGTTCTGCGGTAGGAGGGCGATCGGGGCGGTCGCCCTCCGGTGTCTTTCCATGGTGCCCGGTCGCCATGCTTGCCACGTAACCAGGTGGGTCTATGGCAAAATCCAGCAATTTGCGAACCGACAGACAAGGTGTCTTCGCCGGGCATACACACGATGCTTGTGACACAGTATCGGGGGGTGATCTGCACGAACGAGAGCTTGGAGATCGGCGGACCCTCATTTCTGACGGGTGCCAGGACGTTGAAGCCGCGCTCGAAGAATTCGACGGGGAGGGGGACCATGGGCATTGGCTCATCACGTACCCAGCTAAGGGTGCGATTTCTCGACGGAGGAATAGCCTCAAGAGCGTCTCATGCCAGCCGGTCCGCAAAAAGCTCTATTCGAGCACGGATCAGGCATTATGGGGGGCACACTTTTGGTTGCCGAGTTATTTTGCCGGATCGGCGGGTGGGGCATCCCTCTCCCCCCTTCGGCGAGACCTTAAATAACAAGAAACCATTAGAACCGACAGAAGAAAACGGATGGGAATGAATTGCGTAATATGTTACGATGTTGACTGTCAATTAATTAACTTGCTTCTCAAGCAAAGTATCCAAAACGTTCTGGAGGTGGGATCGACGGTCGCGTTGGAATAGCATGGACGCTGACCTCTAGGAGTGCATCGCGCTTTGCAGACACAAAGGAGGGTTCGATGAAGATGAACCAACGCCTACAGAGGACGGGCGCAGCCTGTTTTGTCAGTATTTTGTGTGGAGCCGCGGGGTTGGCAGGATT
>JAKADW010000088.1 GCA_021820165.1 Bacillota bacterium | reverse complement strand
CTAGCCGCATAAACCGCGGGCCCTGCCATTAATATTAAGCTCGCGGCGCCGGCTGCCCATAATGCCTTTCGACGCAATTCGTTTCCTCCCTTTATCATCTGTCGACAGGAATGCTTCACAAAAAGGAGTGACTGGGATTCCTCCAGACAGATCTACGGTTCATAAGTGGTTTGCTACCAGATTCGCTATAAAATGACAACCATAGATACATTCGCCATGCATGTGTCAATTCCTGCTTGCTAGGCACTTCAATATAAATTTTTGAACCCCATTACGTCGAGAATCCCCAGCGCAATTTGTCGACCCCTGAAGATCCCCCCTAAAGCATCGGGGATACCCAAAATCTTCCTCTCAATGCTGAACAATACCTGAAACTCGAGCGTTCCTGAGAGTTTGTAAAGATTTCGCAACAATTTTTAGGTTTCATAAGAGTAAAGATACTAAAGGACGTGATGAGATGGCATCCATACAGTCCGTACTCCGGTTACTAGGTCTAGCGGCGTTTGGGGTCGCCGCATTTGAAGTAGGGCATAATGTGGGGCCTGGTATCAGTGTGATTTCAAATCCCCTGGCGGTGAAGCCCGTTTCGGTAAAGGTTTCATCCAGCCCGAGTTCACCGAAACCCGAGCCCGTCGCCTCGTTGCAACCGACCACTTCTAGTATTCCTACCACGCTTAACTCGACTTCCTATAATTGGGCTGGACTCGATCAAATTGGCACCAATCTCACCAGCGTCGAAGCCACCTGGAAAGCCCCTCGCTTTACCCACCCCGCCTCGCCTAACCGGTCGATTGCCGAGTGGGTGGGACTGGGCGGGATTCAGTCTCGGGCTCTGATTCAGGTGGGAACTATCACCTCACCTAACGCCAACGGCACGGCCAGCACCACCGTGTTTTGGGAGAAACTGCCCCGGCCCGCGATTCAGACCGTGACTATCCCGACCGGCGCCACGGTCACCGCTAAAATAAGTCCCGTCGCCACGGACCAATGGCGGCTGACCTTGACTATCCAGGGGAAGTCGTCCCCACTCATCAATAAATTGGTGACCCTATCCCCACGTGCCGCAGCCTCCGTCGAAACCTCCGCCGATTGGATTACCGAAGCGCCGTCAACTCAAAACGGAGTCTCTCCCTTAGCACCCGTCGCCTCGACCACCATGACCCAGGTGAGTGCCAATGGCATCCCCTTGTCGGCAATGGACCCCCAGAGCCTCGAGACAGTGGGCCTCTTTGGCCCCCGTGGTCGGCTTCTGGCGGCGCCTAGTAGCACCACGGGAACTTCCAACCAGTTAGTCGTCAATACCATCTTCGGATCCTTGCCCAAATCGGGGTCCACGACCCCCAATCCATCCGGGTTGGGATACAGTAATGGCAACGGATTGGGTGCAGGAGAAGGATATTCCACAAATCCAGGGTATGGCACTCAGCCCGGCGACGGCAGCATGACGTCGGGATCGGGCACCATTTATGTACCCGTCTGGCAGCAATAACGGCTCGGGGACGAGTGTGTCAGGTTCGCTGGCCCGCACCCGGCCGGCCTCGACTCACCGTCATGACCGTCGCGCACAATAAGAGCCCTGAGAGCGCCCACCACCCCGTCGCGAAATGATGGGTCTGGTCGACTAACAGACCAAACAAGGGGGGAAAGACCGAAGAACCTAAAAACACGATGGTGCCGGTCAGACTCATCGCAAACCCACTATGGGATATGGGCACCGATTCTCCCGCCCAAGTTAACGCTAAGGCATTCCATCCTACGGCTCCAAACCCAAAGAGGGTCCAAATCAGAAACAGCGTCCACACCGGTGCGGTACGGGGCAGGATCCCAATAACAAAGGCCAGCGAGGTCGCCAAGCCCCCGGCTAAAGCCAGGACCGGTGGGCGACGGCCACCAATCCGGTCGCTCAATTGACCTAACACAACGCGCCCCACGCCACCGCCCACCTGGCTCAAAGCCAGCACGGCACCGGCCACCGCCACGGATACGTGGTGAACCTGGCTGAGATCCGCAATAGAGTATGTCAGCAAAATATACTGCCCGGACACCATCAAGAAGGCGATCGAAATCGGGCGTACGAGTTGCTTCCAATGGGTGCCGGTGAGCCGAATGCGCTCCGGTTTCGAGGCCCCCTTTTGGCGCCAATCGCGCATCACTGCAGAAAATGCCCATCCCGTCACCAACAATTCCAAAGAAAATAACAAATAGACCGGATCCAGGTGCCACTGGGGTACCAGCCGCGGTAATAGCCATGCGGCCAATGCGGCGCCGAGCGGGACCCCGGTTTGACGAATTCCCATGACGAGTCCCCGCGGACGACCGACAAACGCCGTAAACACGGCCTTGGTGCCCGACGAAGGCACTACCGCTAAAGAGATGCCCACACAAAACAGCACCACGAGTAACATCGTATAGCTGTTCACTGCCAGTAATAGGGAACTCAATCCCGCCGCCAAGATAGCGCCCCAAAACAGGACAATCCGCGGACCCACTCGGTCTACGGTGATTCCGACAAACACCATACTCGTCATGACCCCCAGCGAGAGGGCCGTCGTAATCAATCCGAGTTGAGTCAAGCTCAGGTGATAGGCTGCTAGGAAAAATACACCCATCACCACGAGACCTTGCTGTACGAAAGACATCCCAGTCTGCGACACCAATGCCAGACCGAGGAAGGATCGGGGCCCAACCCGGGCCGGGAAATTATCCGGAGCAAAAGCTTTTTGCATCGATGCCTAACCTCCTGACATGAAACCACGAAGTGGGGCGTAAGTTCGAATAGCTGGTACGTAGTCCAGCATCTTACGCACTAAAGGAGGTGTACACATTGCGATCTTCGAATACTCCATGGAGGCGAGCGATATTCGCCGGCATATTGGCTACCCTAGTCTTTAGTCTACTCCTTCGGCTCGCCCCCGTAGTCGGCTCGCCGCGCATCGATGTACCGCTCTGGGACGGAACCCTAATCACCCTCAATCTCAAGGCTGCGGTAATCGTCGGATATGTATTGGAATTCAGCGTAGGCATCCTACTGGCTCGGCTTTACGAAAAGATGGCTCCGCGCGTCAAGTCCCCCCGATTGGCACGCGGTGCCATCTACGGGCTCGCGCTTTGGGCCAGCCTGATGGTTGCAGGACTCCCCTTATTTAGTGTGGTGAGTCCCCTGGTCACCCACGGACTTTTGCTCAGCCCCGGATTCTTTGCATGGCACTTTGGTCTAGCAACCACCTTACTTTTCATGGTGTCTCTCCTGCTGTATGGGATGACCGTCAGCTATTTCCTAGAGTCCCCCATATTGAGACCGAGTCCCCGGTAATTTTTTTGGGGCCTATGGAATTTATCCGATGCTCCGTAGAGCTTCAACGTTCAGGGCAGAGATATCCGGCAATAATCCCGGTTACGTCAATCCGGGGATTCCTGACCAATTCAGCCTAGCCATTTTTGTGCTGAAGGGGCGCTCTGGATCGACGCAGAGCGCCCTCAAAACCGCTCCCGCCGCGTCCTCATGGCATCTTCTTCTAACGGCCCCTGACTCGCGAGCTTTCGCGACTGGGTCCAAAACCTAAACACCGACCCGCCCCCTAAGCCTCGCAGATACCGTTCGGCTTCTAAAGCTTGTCCTTTGCGCACGGCCTGCGGACTAAAAATAAAACCTCTCACCGTTCCTGAATGAGCAATTACCACGCCCCACTGCCGTTCTTTGGATTGATGTAATACCGCCTCTAAGATCTCGTCGTCCGATCCACGTTCCCATTGAACTTCAGCCGAGAACCGTCCCGCTTCCCCAATCAGGGTGAAGTCGCGTCGAATCACACCCTCTCGGGCTCGATTCAAGGCCAGCGACAATTTTTTTTGGTGTTCTTCGGTATATGGGATGCGATCTCGGTGATGCGCTTCGGTGTTGACGCGACCTTGCCCTACGAGCCCCACAATGAGGCCGGTAGGCATCGGTCCCCAGCGCTCCAGAATGACCCCTTGTCGGGGATTGAATGCCACGACCCCGTCATACATGACGCCATCCGAGGGCTCGATGCGAGCAGCAATGTAGGCCATCCGACTTGCGGGTATCGGTTTCCCTAGGGCTGCCGACACGGCTCGCATGCTAGCCACCACGTCCGCCGAACTCGATGCCATTCCTTTGCCGATCGGAATGACCGACGAGACGCTCAAAAGCCCGCCCTGCGTCTTCCCTAAATATTTTAAAACTTGCTGGGCTGCCACTTGCGCTTTTTTACGATGGGGAGGATAGACTTCCACACCAGGTGCGGGGCGCGGAATAAAAATGGCACGGGTCCCCCATCGTATGGGCAATGTCACCAAAAACGGTGTGCCATTAAGTTCTCCTTGCACTAATTCTCCGAACGTTCCGGATGCAAAGCCCCATCCGCCACGAACCATGGCTTCGCCCCCTCAACCCGTTGCCCATTCGCATTTAACACAATATTTTACCTTATTTTGTCGGAGACCAACAGGGTCTGTCCACAAAAATGACGAATTTATCCGACGCTCGACGATGAACTGGTGCTATGAGTCACCATCAGGCCTGCCGCATTCCATAAATTCACCACAGCTCCCACATCTTGCGATCGCCCTTCAACCAAAATCTCGGTTTTCTTCACCGCAAGCATGGCCAATTCCTGTCCCGAAGGGAGCGTCGCGATGGTCACCACGGTGGTCCCGATAGTTTCCGTCGTGGTCGTCGTCCCTGACGGCATGGTTATGGGATTTTTGGTCTGCGCACGCTCGGTGAGAACCAACGGATCCCCCTGAGGTGTGGTATAGGACAAAATCAAAACGGATGCGCCTGACTTCGTCGGCCCAATATCAACCCCGGTAAGAGATTCTGCGGCTCCTGCCGGAGGCAGAATCACCGGAAACGGCAAACTCGCCATTGTCAGATCGAGGGCGGTTCCGGACCCTCCAAGCGCCACGGTAGGAGTTACTCCCGATGGGGGTACAAAGCTAAACGCCGAGTTGTTCACGGTGGGATTCACCGCAAAGTGGCGAACCGTCTCGGTGACGGTTCCTGCTGACCACTCTGCCACCAGGCGCGTCGGGGTATTGCTGGTAAAGTTGAAGGTTAAATACACCGTCGCCTTCTGACCCGTTGGTAACACCGACTGCATTGTGATCCGCGCTCTATTTCCGCTCTCCAGATGAACCTGGGTCAAGCGGCTATTGGTCACCAGCCCCACCAGTTCCGTACCCATCAACCGCAAATATGCGGGAGACGTCGGGGACGATGCCATCACGGCATAATGGCTGCGCCCAGTCTCAAACCACAAGGTTTCTTTAGGCGTTGAGATGATTTGGATGGGGGCGCTCCCTCCCGTGACTTTAAGCGAGTACTGTGAGGGGTTGGTTTGTGCGACGAGGGAAACGCCTAATTGCTGGGTGGGTCGGCCCACTAAGCTTACCGTATCCTGTACTTGACACGACACCGCGCGCCAACTACTAATGCGCGCTAATAACTGATGTTTCACCTGGTTCAGAGAAAGGCCTCGAGCCAACGGCACCGGGCTCGAAAACCATCCACAACCAGTCAGACTTAACATTAGCATGGCTCCCATAGCCAGCCCAACTCGCCCGCGTTTTTTCATAGTGTTATGGTACCGTCTTTGAAGCCCTAGCACAATGGTTTCAGTTCCCACTCTAGAGAGAGCGAACGGTGCCCTTAAGACTTAATCACCGGTGTCCCGCATCAGAGAATAGGACCGCAGTGGATGGCGCCATCGGGCCGCATTTTGGCCGCCGGTGACTGCGGCTAGAAGTGCCGCACCCGCCACCGGAGCTAAATCTGGAGGGTGGGGATCAGAGAGGGGCAACTCCAACCGAAGAACCTCACGAAATGCGTTCACCATATCCGGCGCTTCGCCGAGCCAAAGCGACCCGGCCATGACCACTTCAATAGGCGTCTGGTCTAATCCGAGTATTTTAGCGCAACCCACCACACTGTCGCCCAAGGCTTGACCCATCCGCCGCAGGATGGTTTGAGCCACGGCGTCGCCATCCGCCGCCACGCGAAAGCAAAGCGGCGCCAACGCCATAAACCGGATCGGCTGGGGATCGAAGTACAAGGCGCGACTCACGGCATCATAATCTTTCAGACCGAGGGCTTCTAAGACACGCTTTTGGAGTGCTGTTTTGGGCCCACGTTGTTCGTCACTGCGAAAAGCACTATGCAGTACCTCTCGAACCAGATCCAGTCCGCCTCCGAAATCCCCAAACTCGTAGCCGAGCCCCCCCACATGGCGCGAGCGGCCCTCTTCGGATAAACCCCACACGTTGGTTCCGGTTCCACAAACGGCCACAATCCCATGCCCTGTTCGAGCCCCTCCGACCAATGCAATTTCCGCATCGTTCACCACCTTGAACGGGATGGCATCAAAATATGGCATCAGCCCCTCACGCAAGCGCAAGAAATCCTCGGGGAAGTCGGCACCGGTCAGCCCCAATACCGCGCCGTCGATCTGCCCCTTGTCCACCCCCGCCGCGCCGAGCGCCCGATTCATGGCCTCGGTGATATTGGACAAGGCATTGGTCATCCCTTCTCCTTGGTGGCTACCGGAGCCAGTGAGGCCTTGCCCGAGCACTTGTCCCTCGCGCACTACCACCGCGAGCGTCTTGGTTCCGCCCCCGTCTACCCCAAGATAAATTGGTGCTGTCATCTACGCCTCCACTTCGAACTGCGGCAGATATCCCGAATTTTCTCGTAAGATGTCCAAAAGAATCTTTTCCGCGACATCTACGGACGGTACCAATGGATTATTGACCAACGCCGCCAGCGCCACAGAGCGATCTCCGCTGACCGCCGCCTCGACGGTGAGATCTTCATACGCCTTAACCTGTTGAATCAGGCCACGCACCGATGCCGGCATGAGACCGCTATATAAGGGCCGAGCACCTCGGCCATCAATCAACGCCGAAACCTCCACGGATGCGTTCTCGGGAAGTTCTGGCAGGGCGTGTCCATTGCGGATATTGACCACCATCTCACGAGGACGATTGGCATAAATTGAGCTCATCACCGATACGGCGACTTCACTATAGTAGGCTCCCCCACGTTTTTGGAGCTCTGGGGGCTTTTCCTTGAGTTCGGGGTTTTGATAGGTCTTGAAAAGCTCTGCCTCGATGGCCATCACACGAATCGCTCGGGTCCCTTTGCCCGCATCCAAGTCCGCAGTCTGTTGGCGATACATCTCGTCACCAAACCAGTAATACCGTAAGTAGCTATTCGGGAGCATGTTGATGGCCTCTAGTAAATCGTCTCCCCACTCTTGGGCCGGAATATTCGCCATCGTCTGATTGTCGTCAGAGGCTATATGCAACACCTGTTGGGTCACATCACGACCTTTAATGAAAATGCGTCGGGCAAACGATAGATGATTGAGCCCAAAGAAGTCCATCCCGACATCATCGGGCTCAACCCCGAAGGCCTCGGCGATCCCCATTTGCATAGTAATCGGCACATTACAAAGACCGATCGCACGGACCGTAGAATGATTTAAAAGAGCTTGGGTCACCATGCTGGCTGGATTAGTGAAATTTAAAAGCCAGGCGGAAGACCCTAATTCTTCCATATCCCGGGCAATTTCCAAGGCGACCGGAATGGTACGTAAAGCCTTCGCAAAGCCTCCCGCTCCCACCGTTTCTTGCCCAATCGCGCCATAACGCATGGGAATACTTTCGTCGCGAGCGCGGGCCTTTAAGCCGCCCACACGAAATTGGTTACACACAAAATCGCGATCCTTTAGTGCGACGCGACG
>JAKADW010000087.1 GCA_021820165.1 Bacillota bacterium | reverse complement strand
CGATACTGCCTCCTTGCTGGGTCACTTTACCACCGGCTTTCTCGAACAGTTGAACGCCGACGTCGTCGTGTTGTCTTCTGCCGTGGTCAATGTTGCGGAAGGGCTTAGCAACTTTTCGGTCGATTCCGTGGCCGTCAAACGGACCATGATCGCCCGTGCCCGTAAGGTTATGCTGGTCATCGACTTCTCGAAGTTCCAGCAATCGGCCCTCATTACTGTGGCTCCCCTAGATAGCATCCATGTGCTCGTCAGTGATGACCGGATGCCTTTGGAGATGCAGGACAGAATCCTCCAGCGGGGCATACAACTGATATTAGTCCCCTATGTAGAATCCCCCGCAAAGCCGTCCCAGGACATTATGTAAGCGGTTATCCGAAAGGAGTATCGTCATGCTCGATTTATCCCTGTTCCCGCCCATTGACTGGCCGCGATTTCGCGCCGTCCGCCAAGTGCTGCCTGGGCCCACGGAACCCGATGTCCTCAATGCCGTCCGGCGAGAGATAGCCGGCGTTCAACACCTCATCACCCCAGGCAAAACCTATGCCGTTGGACTGGGGAGCCGTGGAATCGCCAATTTAGCCCTCGTCGCCCAGACCACCATCGAGGAAATCCGGACCCGTGGGGCAGACGTCGTCATTGTCCCCACCATGGGCTCTCATGGAGGGGCGAGCGCAGATGGACAAAAGGCGGTATTAAGGAGCTACGGCATCACCGAGGATTCCATGAAAGCCCCGATTGATGCCCGCATGGAGGTCGAAGAAATTGGCCGCCAAGACGACGGGACCCCGATTTACTTTAGTCGTGCCGCCTTGGAACAAGACGGCATCATCCCCATCAATCGGCTAAAGTCGCACACCGCCTTTCATGGTCCGATTGAAAGTGGGTTGGCGAAAATGCTGGCGATCGGATTTGGAAAGCAGCGCGGGGCAGCCGCCGTTCACACGCGCGGGTTTGATCACTTTCACCACGTCATTCCGGAGGTCGCACGCTTTATCATCGAGCACCTGCCGGTCGCATTTGGCGTCGCTCTGGTGGAGAATGGGCAGGAAGCGACGGCCTTGGTCCGCGCTGTGCCCGCCGACGCTATTTTAACCGAGGAGCCGCACCTCCTCGAAAAGTCACGGGAGTGGATGGCTCGTTTACCCTTTGACCACCTGGATGTCCTGGTTGTGGCCCAATTAGGGAAAAACATCTCCGGCGATGGAATGGATCCCAACGTCACCGGGCGATATGGTCCCGCTAACGCCCACTATCCCGGACCCACCATCGGAAAAATTGTGGTCTTAGGCTTAACAAAAGAAACGCACGGCAACGCCAACGGCATTGGTCTCGCCGATAGTGTGTCGCGGCGCGCCTATGACGCCATCGACTGGCCCACGACCTACACCAATGCCCTCACATCAACGGAGTTTGAACCCATCAAAACCCCCATGGTGATGGAAAACGACCGCGATGCTATCGAGGTGGCTCTGCGCACTATCAATAGCGTCCATCCCCCGAAGGCGCGCGTGCTCATTATTCGAGACACCCTCCATTTGGAAGATATGGCGGTGAGCGAGGCGCTCTGGGATGACCCAAAGGCCAGGGAACTGACGCCGCTCGGCGATTGGGTCCCGTTGACCTTCGATGAAAGCGGCACGCTTCAGCATGCCGCCGGCGTCTCTTTATCCTAGACCAAAGTGGCGCATGATCGACGTGGCGGCCTCCACCGCCATTCGCTTCACCGCTTCCTGGGTTGAGGCGGCAATATGGGGCGTCAGCAAAACATTCGGGGCCTCAAATAGGGGATTCTCGGTGTCCGGCGGCTCCGGATCAAAGACGTCGACGGCGGCTCCCCCGAGGTGACGTGATCGGAGAGCCTCCGCCAACGCCCGCGGGTCAACGATGGCGCCACGAGCGGCATTAATCAAAAAGGACCCCGGCTTCATCGCGGATATCCGCTTGGCGTCAAACATGCGATAGGTTTCGGGTGTCAAGGGCGTATGCAACGTGACGGCGTCGGCCTCCTGCACCAAGTCGTCCAAGCTGTCCGCCCATTGAACCCGGGCATGATCCTCCAAAACATCCCGCGGCACGTACGGATCGTAGACCAGCACCCGGGCATGAAGCCCGTGAACCAAGCGCGGCGTCAGCGCCCGGCCGATACGGCCATACCCCACCACGCCGATCGTCTTATCCATCCACTCGCTGCCATAAAAACGAATCCGGCCCTCATAATCGCCCGCCTTGAGCGCCGCTTCAGCCTCCTTCCAATGACGGGCGACGGTAATTAAGGCCCCCAACACATATTCACTAACCGTCTCCCGATTCGCTGTTTCCGTGATGGTGACAAGAATTCCGCGCTCTCGGCACGCGGCCAGGTCAATATTGTCGGTCCCCACCCCATGCTTGGCAATCACCTCGAGGTGGCGGGCGGAGCGAATGGCGTCACCCGAGATGGGCCAAAGACGGACGAGCACCGCATGCACGTCGTGGATGGCGCCCATAAGCTCGTCCGCATGGCTCAGCGGGCCTACTACGGTGACGGCGCGATGGCGGAGAACGGCCATCCCCGCCGGGTCAATCGCTTGCGCTACCAGAACCGTCTTCACGAAAGCGTCTCCCGTTGTAACCACGCTTTAAGCGCCGGCTGTATAAGGTTCCCGATACCCGTCGCACAGTACCAACTGCCCTTCTCGCGCCATTGGCGATGGTTTTCGGCGGTGGGGGTAAAAAGCCCCCAGGGCACGCCCGCCTCTTCGGCCCCCTGTCTGATTCCTTCGATGACCGCCAGGACCCGTTCCGTTTGCCGACTTTCCTCCCCATACGCAACGGAAAGATCGGTCGGGCCTACAAAAACGCCATTAAGCCCTGGCAACCTTAGGATCTCCTTCAAGTGTTCCACGGCGGGCCGGGTCTCCACTTGCAAGAGAACCGTCACCTGACGATTGGCGGTGGTGAGATATTCGGGACCCGCATCCCGGCCGAAATGCGCCGCACGGGCGGAAAAGGCCAATCCCCGATCTCCCTCGGGCGCGTAGCGGGCCGCCCGAAGGGCGATGCCTGCCTCCTCGACGCTGACGATGCCCGGCACCAACACCCCTTCCGCACCAAAGTCCAGCGCCTGCCCTATCATATCGGGACGTCCCTTTAACACCCGCACTAAGGCTGGCGTTTCTGCGGCCTGAGCGGCCCGCAATAGATCGGAGAGCGATGACCAGACCGATCCGTGTTCCCCGTCCAACACGATAAAGTCAGCGCCACCCCATCCAACCATTTCCACTAAATCCGCCGAGGGGCTGCCTAAAAATATACCCCTCAACCCCCGCTCACCACGCCGTAGCCGTTCCGCTAATCCCATCCGACTTCTCCCCTTCCCCCCAGTTCCTCATCATGCGTGATCCGCCAAGCCTTCACGGCACTTTCGACGACCACCCGAAGCGGCACCCGGGATATTTCGGCCGCCTTCACGCAATCGTCAAATTCCGGATGTACCGAGCGGACCTGTCCCCGAAAGAATCCCACTTTCACACCTAGCCGGCCAAATGGGGTCTCAACCGTATCCAGGCGACGATCTAGCATAAACGTATCCACGACGCGCCGCCGAATTCCCAGTGTGGTCGTCTCCTCGAAAATCACCTGGGCGAGGCGTTCGGCACGCTCGAGGGGTGCCAATACCCCGAGTAATACCGCGCTCCTCGACTTCTTCATGACAATGGGCGTCAGCCAGGCATCGCGAGCGCCCTCGCGCATGAGCCGCTCCAGCACATAACCCAAGGCTTCTGGCGTTTGATCGTCAATATTGGTCTCCAACAACACGGCCGGGGTTTCCTGAAGGGGGTGATTCTCCTCCGCTAAACCCATAACCGAAAACCGCACCGTCCGATCCTGAGACCGACCTTCTTCGACCCACTTCACGCGGCCCGCAAACGTTCTCGAAGATCGGCCGAGAGCTCGCACGAGCGAAACGCTCGCCACATCAAGCATGGCCCCGGCGCGGGAATACACCTCGAATCCCGTCAGTGCCGTCACGGGAAAGGGCACGCGATCCAAGTCAAGTGGCAAGGGCGCCACGTGAAGCCCCTCATACGCAAGCCAGGACACCAAAGCAAGCACCTCATCCGGGTTACGAAACGGCTGACCGAGGTCTCGTGCGTATTGCAGCACGACGTCGGCCAGATCCTCCCGCAACGGCACCAGCTTCTGATGACCCGTGAGGACCGTCCTCAGTTCTTCGTAGGACACGCCCGTGAAAACCTGGAGATAAAGGCTCATCACGATCCTCCTGGGACGGCCGCCGTTTTTTTTAAGCGCACAATCTGGGTCGCCAACCGCGCCGCCCCAAAGCCGTTGTCAATGTTGACCACGGCCACCCCCTCCGCACAACTGGTGAGCATAGTCAAGAGAGGGGCCAGCCCCCCAAAGTGGGCGCCGTAACCAATGCTGGTCGGAACGGCGATGACCGGTTGGCGCGCCAGGCCGCCGACCACGCTCGGAAGGGCACCGTCCATACCTGCCACGACAATGATCACATCGGCCCTTTCCACGTCGGGCCAGACCGACAATAGCCGATGTAACCCCGCCACCCCCACATCATAGCGAGCGATTACCGTAACACCCTCCGCATGCAACGCCCGTTCCGCTTCCCGTGCCACCGGCACATCGGCGCTGCCAGCCGTGACCACAGCCACCACGCGTTCGGGGTCGGCTGGCGGAGGATCTCCCCATAACGCTGTTTGAGATGTCTCATCATATGAAAAAGGTTGGTCGGGATAGGCCTCGGATATCGACTGGGCGATCGTTTGCGCTAACCGGGTGAAAAGGACGGGCGTTTTCGCGTCCAATTGCCCGGCGATGGCGAGAAGCTGAGATGTTGTCTTTCCCTCACAAAAGACGGATTCGGAAAATCCCCGACGCCGGGGGCGATCAGTGTCCCAGTAAATTTCCGGGCTCGCCCGATGACGCTCAGCCATGGAGGTGCCCCCTGTCGGTATCCGACGCCCGGTCAAGAACCACGGCGCGGAGAATGTTCGGATGATCGAGCTCCATGGTTCCGGCACCGTAGCCGATTGCCGACACCACCCCTTCGGGCATCCCTGTCACGGACTTGGCTTCAAATGCCGACAAAAGAGCGGCGCCGGTGGGCGTGGTGAGCTCACAGGACGCGTCCCCGGCGGTCGTGCGAAAACCGCGCAACAATTCCAGCGTGGCCGGCGCCGGGATGGGCATGACACCATGCGCAGACCGCATCCAGCCTTTCCCGGTGGGAATCGGGCCAACCAGACAGCGGTCTGCTCCCACCTCCTCAAAGGCGATCGCGGCGGCCACAATGTCGGCAATAGAATCCTCTGCCCCCACCTCATGCAAGTGCACCGAGTCTTTCGTTAATCCGTGAATACGGGCCTCGGCTGAGGCGAGGACGTCGAATGCGTGCTGGGCTCTCCGCTGAACGCCGGGAGACAGCGCGGCTTTGCCTAAGCGCTGCAAGATCTCCGGAAGATGCCGATGATGGAGCAGGCCCTTGGACCATGTAACGTCAAACTTGACGGCTTCTACCCCGCCTTTATTGACCTTCCTTTGGGAAACGGTGAGCCCGTCCACGTCAAGCGACCGGACTCCCTCCTCAACTGCTTGCCAGGAGGCACCGAGACTTAAGAGAGCCCCCACAACCATATCGCCCGAAATCCCGGAAAACGCATCGAAATACACGGTCACCGCCACCAACGCTTCCTCCTAGCCTTACAATCTCGCCTTACAATGTGGGTCCAATCCGTTCGATGGCAAAACTGGAGCTCCCCAGCGACTCGGTCATGGTCATTTCGCCGCTCGCGACCGCGAGAATAAAGTCCACCCACAGGTCCGCATCGCGGTCGCTAATGAGACCATCCATATCGTCCGAGAGGGCCGTTCGCCACCGTTCGTCACCTCCCAAGCGTATCACCGGTACAACCGGATGTCCCCCTAAATTATGCGGGTCACACTGACCCAAGAGAATCTGGGCTCCCGAGGCACCAAGCCCGGTCATCGTCTCCGTGGCTCCCGAACCAGCCTGCATCGCGGCGTAAACCGTCTTTTCGGGAACGGGCGCTCCATAGGGTAGGGCATCCACCGCCTCCCTAGTGCTATAGACGACCCGACCTCCCCGGTCCAAAAACGCTTCGATGAGGCGACGTCCGGCCCTGCCCAATCCATCAATCGGGCCTACGCCCAGTAACAAATCCCGGATTCCAGCCGGCTCGCGCGAGGCGGGCGGCGTCGTCTCCAAGAACCGTCGCGCCGATTGGGCTGCCTCGCGGGTACCCCCGGATGCCTGAATGGTCACGACCGAAGCCCACTGACCGGCGGCCTGAAGACCCTCGTAGACCTCTTCCGCGGGAACTCCTTCGCATCCGAGCCCAATGACGGCAACAGCCCGGACATTGGGATGGGCTCCCATACCGACTAGCACTCGGCGCGTCTGTTCGCGGTCGGCTCCAATCTGTGCGCAGCCGATGGGATGCTCGATAAAGATGGCATCCGTCTCTTCCACGGCCCAAAAGGCGGCCCGGGTGGCACAGACGACGGACGGCAGGGCCAAGCGGTGGTCTCGCACCCCCACCTGGCCCGAGAATCGTCGATAGCCGAGAAATTCGGTCCGCATTTATCTCGCCTCCTGGTCTTTCGTTAAGAGGTCGCCCCGCCCGCGACTACTTTCAAGATTATGGGTGTGCACATGCTCTCCTGGATTAATCGAGCGACTTGCCACCCCGATTTTTTCTCCGTATTTCGTGACCCAATCCCCGGCCGCTATCGCCCGAACGGCCACTTTGTGCCCGAAAGGAATGTCATCTAAGACGTCAAAGCTCACGCCCGCGACAAAAACGGAGGTCCCCGGTGAAATTGGATCCAGCGCCACAGCCACCGCATCATCGGGGTGAATCTGTAAGAGCCGTGGCGCTGCCTCTCGGTGACCCGCCGCGGGTTCGATCCATCGCGCTTGTGCGCTCAGTTGCCCTAGTCCCGAGGCCGCCACGGAAACCTCATCGCCTTCCTCCAACTGAAAGACGTCCGGCAATGCGATGGAAAGCGGGAGCATTAATCCCCACCATCCGGCACGTGGGATAAAGGCCATCGCCCGTTGGGCACTTTCGAGCCGCTTGGATACGTTGCCCGGGGTGCATGCACGCTCGAGTAACACCTCGCCTCGCCGCCGCACTTTAAAGTGCACCCCGACGGCTTCCATCTCCGAGATTCCCCGAAGCGCCAGCAGCGACCCCATGGCGGCGCTCCCCGGAAACCATTTGGCTTCCGGAAGATAGGCAGGATGACGCATCAACATCTCGACGGCGGTGACGTCAAGACCAAGGCTAAAACCCACAACACCCCCATCGGGTGCGAATACGGCAATCAAGGCCGGATGCACGACATGCCAGGCCACGTCCGGGCGAAGTCCGAGCGGCTCACCTGGCCCTGCGAGCGTCGCCGGGGAGGCTTTAAGATAGAGGGCGGGAGCGGCCTCCGGCTGGTCGGTGATGGTGTGCAAGCCGAAGAGCATCTCGAGGTCTAGGGGACAGAGCATCCGCTCCTCTAGCACCTGCTCTCGCCTCGGCATTTTGCGCCACTGTTCCTCGGCCCACAGCGAGAGATGGTCGGCCGGTAATGAATCCCGGACGCTCGCAAGTGTCCCCGGGGTGAGTCCGCCCTGTCCGAGAACGGCGACGCCCGTATCCCCTTCCCGCATGATCCCTTCCTGGATGCCGACCTCCGTGTTCCAGCGACACCACTGAAGAACAGCGCTCATACCTCCTCACCCCATCCGTGAAAAATGCCGAACTCGCGATGAC
>JAKADW010000086.1 GCA_021820165.1 Bacillota bacterium | reverse complement strand
CATGGACCATGCCCGAAAGAATGTCCGTGCCGAAATTGAACAGGGATTTCTTCATGTGCCTCGGGGTTCCTCCATCCAGCTTGAACGCCAGGCTCAGTCCTATATTCTCGAGAACATCAGCCAATCACTGGAGACCAGACGAGGGATTGTTGATCGCATGCGGACGTTTACTGAAGACACGGGTTTGGACGCGACGATAAGCAATTTCGCCACGTACTACAACGTGTCCATGCGCGACTTCTACCGAAGGAATACCCCGAGTTTTGCCCGGCTCCGAGTCTTAGCCGAGCTTGATGAGGAGTGGTCGGAGCCCGACGAGGAAAGATTAACCGAATCTCTCAAGAGAATCGCTGCCATCGATTCGCGGCGTTTGATGGGGTTCCTTTTACGTTATTTGCGTGATGGCCAGTTCGCAGAATCTTTAACGGGGGCCGAACACCGCATGCTGAGGATGCTTCACTATACCGTTTGGCGAAAACCCCTCGGGGAGTTAGGATTTTCGCACCTAGGAGACAGCGTCCGGCAAATACTCCGAAACCCGCGTCTCGCCGAAGAGATAATGGAAATCTTGAGCTTTAATCTTGAGCATGTGGAATTTGCGGATGAACCTGTTGACTTGGGATTCGAGAGTCCGCTCGATCTTCACTGTTCATATAGCCGGGATCAAATCTTGGCGGCACTCGATTACTTTGAAGACCATCGGAAGCCGTCCATGAGAGAAGGGGTGGTGTCTATTAAAGACAAAAATCTCGACGCATTCCTCGTCACACTGAACAAGTCGGAAAAAGACTACTCACCCACCACCATGTACCAGGATTACATCATTAACGAGCGACTGTTCCACTGGCAATCCCAAAGCACCACCCGAGAAGAATCGGAGACGGGGCAGCGTTACATTCACCATCGTGAACGCGGGCAGCGCATTTTGCTATTCGCACGCCAATATAAGGAAGACGCGTCGGGCGCCATCCCCTACACCTTTCTCGGAACCGCTCAATATGTACGCCACCAAGGTTCACGACCCATGAGCATCACCTGGCGGCTTGATAAGCCGATGCCCGGGAAATTTATCACTGCCGGTGACACTCTGGGGATTGGGTAATTCTCGATAGGAGGTCAGATCAACGTCCTTTGAGCCATTGGCGTTTATCGAGAAGAAATATGTCATCGGGACGGGACCGGTGGCGAATTCGGGATGCGTCCATGAGTTACGCCGCGAGCTCGGCAGCCGGCATTTGGCGGACGCTTTCAAAACGGTCCCACGACCTTCGGTCAGGAGCGGTTAGTATTCTCAAGGCTACGATGAATGGCGGCCAAAATGTGATTACGAGGGTGGCGCCTGCGGCCGATTCCTCGTCCCGTCGGGGGCCTCGACGGGCCGCCACGAAGCGCTCGAGCTGCGGGATGGCGATCCGCACGTGTACCAAGGCCGGGGCGTCACCCGGGCCGTTGAGCACGTGAATCAGGTACTCGCTCCACAACTGGTGGGAACCCCGGCCGACGATCAGGAACGCGAACGCCTGGATACCACCCTATGCGCGATCGACGGGACCGCCAAGAAGAGTCGTCTGGGGGCGAATGCCCTCTTGGGGGTCTCTGGTGCGGTGGCGGTGGCCGCCGCCCACGGGCTGGGGCTCCCCCTATTCCGATATCTGGCGAAGCTTTACGGCGGCGACGGTGAGCGATCCCTGGAGGTTCCGATGCCGATGGTTAATATCCTGAGTGGGGGGCTCCATGCGGGGCGGCAGTTGGACGTCCAGGACTTCTTACTTGTACCGATCGGTGCGGCGAGCTACCAGGAGACCATGGCGCAGGTGCATCGGGTGTATCACGCCGCCCGCGCGGAACTGGCGGAACGAGGGCTCCCGCAAACCCTGGTAGCCGACGAAGGGGGACTCGGTCCCGCGCTGGGGCAGAATGAGGCGGGCCTGGAGATTCTGACCCGCGCCATGGCCCGCGCCGGATTGGAGCCGGGGGTCACCGGGGGCATTGCCCTGGATGTGGCCGCCACCTACCACGACGGACGTTACCGCTGGTCGCGGGATGGCCGCGAATTTGACAGCGACGACCTGATCGGCCTCTTAGCGGCCTGGGTGGATCAGTATCCCATCATCTCCATTGAAGACGGGCTGGCGGAGGATGACTGGGCCGGATGGCAGGCGCTGACTCGTCGTATGGCTGACCGGATCCAGATTGTCGGGGATGACTTATTTACCACGTCCCCTGGCCGTATTCGACAGGGTATTGAGCAAAAGGTCGCCAATGCGGTGCTGATTAAAGTGAACCAAATTGGCACCGTGACCGAATCGCTTGATGCCGTACGGTTAGCCCACGACGCGGGTTATCGCACCGTGGTCTCGGCACGCTCGGGTGAGACCGAGGACACCTTTATCGCAGACTTGGCGGTGGCCGTCGGGCCGGGACAGATCAAGGTGGGATCGATTACGAGATCTGAGCGGTTGGCCAAATATAATCGGATTCCGTATTGAAGAGGCCCTCGGTATCGGTCGATTTGCGCATCCCTTTCGGATCTAATCTAACGTTTCGTTATGTTAGCGTATTGCGAGAGGATGCGTTACCCATCCCAAAGCTTGCGGGAAACGATTGAGTACAAAGTGCATATTTCTGTCGAACTGACCACGCACACCGGAAATTTCCGGCCTTACGGGCGGCCTCGGCGTCCAGCATGAGATTGCCCGGGGCATTCTCGGCCGCCGCCGCGGCGTGAAATCGTTCGGCCAATCTCAACGATATTGTGCCTGCCCGTGTCCGCAAGGAGGGACAAACTCAAAGCGGAAGGGCGCGTGCTCATCGTCGAGCGGTGGATCCTCATGGCCCTGCGCCATACCCGTCTACATAGTCTTGGTGAGGCGCGAACGCGGGTGGCCACATTGACCTAGCAACTCAGTGCTCGGCCCTTCCAGAAGCGCCGACGTCTCCTCTGGGAAACGGTGGGTCAAACGCGTGACCTTACAACCGCAGCCCGCGCCCTATGCTCTCCGCGCTTGTCCCGGCATCATATTTCGCACGCCGTCCCGGAACCATTATGGTATAGTATTCGAAACTTTATTTCATTAACGCGACAGGGGGTTGCAAGGGGATGGCACGCGTCTATTTGTACGACACGACATTGCGGGATGGGACACAACGCCGTGGTCTCAGCTTGTCGTTGGAGGACAAACTCCAAATTGCGCAGCTGCTGGACGATTACGGTATGGATTTCATCGAGGGCGGATGGCCGGCGTCCAACCCGAAAGATACGGCGTTTTTTGAACGCTCGCGTGGCCAGTTGCACACGGCGCAGGTGGCGGCCTTCGGCAGCACACGCCGCAAGGGCACGTTGGTCGAGGCCGATCCCAGCTTGCGGAGCATTCTGGAATTGGACGTCCCGGTCGCAACCCTCTTTGGCAAGGCGTCCGTCTTTCAGGTCGAGCAGATCCTCGAGACCGACGTGACCGAAAATCTACATATGGTGGAGGAATCGGTTCGGTTCTTGGTGGATCACGGGGTCACGGTCATCTTTGATGCGGAGCATTATTTCGATGGATACCGCGCTACCCCCGACTACGCCTTGGCCGTATTGTCGGCGGCGGAGGCCGGTGGAGCATCCTGGCTGGTTTTGTGCGACACTAATGGTGGTACGCTGCCCCGCGACATTCACGAGGGCGTTGAGGCGGCGACCACCGTTAGCCGCTTGCCGTTGGGCATTCATGCCCACAATGATGCCGGGCTTGCGGTGGCGAATTCCCTGGAGGCCGTGGCCGCCGGGGCCACCATGGTGCAGGGCACTATCAATGGGTATGGCGAGCGTTGCGGCAACGCCAACTTATGTACCATTTGGCCGAACTTGGTGTGGAAAATGGGCTTCGAGGCGGGCCGCGTCGAACGACTGCAGGATTTGACCCGATTGTCTCGCACGGTCTCCGAAATCGCTAATCTGGCCGCTGATGACGGCGCCCCCTATGTGGGTGAGAATGCCTTTGTCCATAAAGCAGGGGTGCATGCGGGGGCGGTACGCAAGCATCCGGAAGCCTATGAACATATCGACCCGGCTCACGTGGGACAGACACGGCGAATTTTGGTATCCGAGCTCTCGGGCCGTTCCAATTTGCTGTATCACTTTGACTCGTTGTTGAATGCCGAGCAAATACACGCGCTGGTGGAGCAAGTCAAGCAACTGGAGGCTGACGGCTATCAGTTCGAGGATGCCGACGCCTCGATGCGGCTCATGGTCGAGCGATCCGTGCATCACGTCCCGGCCTATTACGGCATCGATCGGTTTCATGTTTCCGTCACGCACGACGCCACATCCATTTGTGAGGCAACCGTACGAATTTTGGTGGGCGGCACCCGCTTCGTGGAGGTGGGCGAAGGCGCCGGACCCGTCCATGCATTGGACGTGGCTATGCGGAAGGCGCTGACCCAAGTCTACCCGCAACTCCGGGATCTGCATTTAAGTGACTACAAGGTGCGGGTTCTGAACGGGCGGGATGCGACGGGGGCGGCCGTGCGCGTGTGGATCCGCTCAGAGTACCATGATCGCGTGATACAGACAGTCGGCGTGTCGCGCAATATCTTGGTCGCGTCATGGCAGGCCCTGGTGGATGCGATCGATTTTTTGCTGTGGAGCGAAGCGGTGCCCACTCGCCACCAAGAAGCGATACAAAGCCACGCGTAGCGGATAATCCGAAGAACGCCCAACGCCATCGCCGCGCGCCTTCTCCATGCCCGTGATGTCGCCGAACACCGCCCCAGGTTGAACCGTACCTTGGCTATCGCGGGGTCCACGGCATGTTCGATGGCGGATTTGCCATAGAGCAACGTCAGGGTGAGAAGGCTTACAACTTGTCTCAGACGGCATTATTCTCGATCTGGAAGATTCCATTGCGCCCGCCCACAAGGCGGCGCGCGGTTCCGGGCCGGGGCGACCCCCGTTAAAAAGGGCACCCGGATGCCGTGATCGGCCCCACGGGAGCGATTGCGATGCCATTCGTGCTGACGTTTAAATACGATCAGGCCGCTGGGGCCAACGGTGGTGAAGATTCCGAAGGTGGTCCTTGTGGCCACTACCTCCAAACCGTGGTAACAACGGCTTGTATGGGGCGCAGGTTTTGGTTTTAGCCACCAAATGGTCCAACCTCCTCTAGCCCTCGGACGCCTGGCTCGCCGAAACGCGGCCTGGCGTCCCCGAACGAGGCGAGCAGACCATTTTCTACCGCACTTGAGGGGCGTTTGCGTAGACAATCCACGAGAATTACGACCCACAGGATCGTTCACGGGAGACCAGCCTTCTTACAATCGGTCGAGTAAGTCCAACGCCTTCATAAAGAAATAGTCCCCCCACACTATAGCTTCGTCTATTCCTACCCCATGCGGCACCGAGTACGCCGCGTGGTCAAGTAGCCCATCGTACCCAACATCTCGTAGGCAGTGTTCGTATAAATACGCTAGGTGCGCCAGACCTGCGTTTATCAGTGAGGTATCCCCGCACGTCATTCCGAGCAATAGGATCCCGTAGGCGGCAATGGCCGCAGCGGAGCTGTCCCTAGGGGAACCATGTGGAGCCTCGAAGCCCCATAGGGGAAGAGTACCGTTCGACTGCTTCGAATAGTATTGCCAAGCGCGAAGGGAGGCCTCCAAGAATCCAGACCGTCCCGTATATCGGTAGGCCTCAGCAAATCCAGCGATTGCCCACGCCTGTCCTCGGGACCAGCAGGATTCTGGCCGTGCCCCTTGAAATGTACCGCGATCCAGGACCTGCCCAGATTCGGGATCAAGCGTCGCCGTGTGATAGGTAGACCCGTCGGCCCGGAAGTATACTTGTTCAGTAGTTAACGCGTGCCGGATGGCCACTTGAGCCAATTGGCCGTCTTTGCACGCTTCGCTGACCCACCATGCCGACGCGGCCAAAGACCCGCAAGTCGCAGTTGGGTCATCCGTCAAGTGGACAAGCCCAAAGTCAACCATTTGGCTAACGCAAGATTAGCCACAGGAATTCCTCCTTGCGAACAGTTCGCGATCGGAATTCGGACATTCGCCCCATCTTCGGCAAATTCCTTCCACTACCCAAAAAAGTCGATGGCAAAGATTAACGAGAGCCGCTGCGTGGTCGCCGGGATGGGGCGCAAAGGCAGCGGCGAGCAGGTGGCGGCCCCGGCCCGCGGCCATGATCCGCTTGCGGTTCGCTTTTTAGACCTCGACGATTGCAAGGCGATTAACGACCACTATGGCCATGCGGTGGCGATGCGGGTGCTCCACGCGGTGGGGCCTAGTCGCACGACGTAGCACGGCACACCGGCGCTATAGGCCGCCTGGGTCGGGAAGAGTTCGGCTGGGTCCTACCGGATTCCACGGCGGACGAGCGCTCAACGCTTATTAGACCGTCTCCAAATGTGCCCGGTGGGTGGAATCCCCGACGTTTCCTTCTCGGGCGGCGCCGACGGCGTGGCAATTAGCCCGTGCGGCCGATCGATCCCTATACCAGGTGAAGGCGTCGGGGAAGGCCCGCCTCGCGTTAGCAGATGCCACTCTATCGTGAACGCTCGCCACCACCTACCCATATCGGGCGGGCCAACGATCGTCATCGGTTTCCAGCCCCGGCGAAATCCGCTACACTGGCCTTATTCCCGTTGCAACAGGAGGCTTCTTGCGATGACATGGGACGAAGCGGTGGACCGATTCACGACGGCGCTGAAGATGGCGGACCGGAGCGCCCACACCATCGCGGCCTACCTGTCAGACTTGTCGTTGGCCGCGGACTACTGGGCTAACACCCGCAACAGACCGGAGATCTTAGCCGATCTCGACCACCTCACGGGGGATGACATCGCCATGCCAGCAACATAAGAGTCGGCGGACCATCTTGCGACGGCAAGCGAGCCTGAAGCTCTTTCTCGCCTATGCGGTGAAACAGCGATGGATTGAGGCGTTGCCCTACCCCGAATCCCGCGGGATGCAGCGCTCTTTTGGCTAATGTTGGGGACCGGTTTGCGGATTTCGGAGGTTATGGGGCTTTCCCTCCACGACATTACCGAGGGCATGCGACGCGGTCACCTGAACATCATCGGCAAAGGTGACAAACGCCGGCAAGTGGCGCTGCCGACGGCCACGCATGCGTCCTTGATGGCGTATCGCGCGGTTCGCCCTCCCACAGAGCTCGCCACATTCTTTGTGACCCAGCGCCGCATCCCCAAGGGCCAGACCTGTCCCATTAGACCCCTAGCGGCCCGTGAGGTTCAGCGTGGCAGCCAGCACTATGCCGCCCAAGCAGCGTTGCCGGTGCACCTTAAACCCCACAAAATGCGGCACACCTTCGCCAGCATTATTGGAAGCTGACATGGACATCCGCATCGTTCAGGAAGCGCTCGGGCTCGCGCATTTGTCGACCACCGAAATTTATGCGCATGTCAATGTCGCCACGCAAAAGGAAGCGGTGAACCGCCTTCCGTACTTTACCGGCAACCGGCATGATCACTGATGGGGGACAATGCTTAGGCGAAACCCTATGGCACCCGTCAAGAGACGGGCCCAAATGATCCCGGCGCATCTGGGTCCGTTTCGGGGTCCCTGTTGGTATGACCCACCAAAGGTCCTTGCGGACGCCCAAAACTCCTGGAGTGTCAAAACGGATACTTGAACGCCAAAGGGGGGCGAGGGGAGGTGATGCGAGGATGTGGGAATAGCCTCATACCCCGGGCCGCTTTGATCCACATAGGGAAATGGTAAGGGAACTACATCGCCAGCTCTATAGATTGTTATAGGCGTCGTCCTGAGGATTATCCCATTCGGCTTGCAGGTGGCGGACCATGGTCTGATACCAACCCTCGTCGTCCAGCTGTTCCAAGAACGC
>JAKADW010000085.1 GCA_021820165.1 Bacillota bacterium | reverse complement strand
CGGCTACCGGGTCCTCGCACCCGACATGCCCGGCTTTGGGCGCTCGGATTGGTTTCAGGGTGTGGCCCACATGGAGGATATCACCCCAAACCTCTTCGAGTGGCTGGACCAACTGAACATTCCCCGAGCAATCTTGGGCGGGAACTCCATGGGTGGACGGGTTGCCATGTCCATGGCCTCCGCCCATCCGAACCGCACGCGGGCCCTCATCATTTTAGATTCCGTCGGGGTCTCGCTACCCGACGTACCGGTGACGAATCCGCTCACCCTGCCGCCATCCGGCTACATGCAAGGGTTGGTAGCGGACGTCAACCGCTATAAGGAGCGAACCCCATATCGTACCCTGGATGATGCGCGAGAACTTAATCGCGGACGCGGGTCGTTCGCCCGCTATCTCAAAGAGGGAGAAATCCGTCCCGATCCAGCCTTGGACTTGAGCCGCCTCGACATACCGGTGCTTCTCATCTGGGGCCGCGAGGATCGGATTGTTCCTCTGGCCTATGGCCGGGCGCTCGATGCAGAGCTTCAGCGAAGCGAGCTACTGGTCATCGACCAATGTGGCCACTTGCCGCACATCGAGGAACCCGACATCACCAATCGTGCCATACTGGATTTTCTTCAACGGCTTAAAGGATGATTCCCCCATCACCTCGCGGAATTCTCGTCGCCCAGGGTGTCGAGGCGCCTAAGCGCTCGCCAAATCGTCTCGGCCCACCCTGGCGGCTCTCCCCGAGAGATAAGGGCTGTTCGCCGTACGGGCCAGATCACCCCAGGAACCACCACCTCCGAAAGTTCATGGCGAGCCATGGCCTCATGAATAACCGAGCGGGGAAAAATGGAAACGGCACCACGCTTGACTAAGCTTAAAGCCAAGTCAAACGAATCCACCCGCACGCGCGGCGTCAATCGTAATCCCGCATCGTTGAGCGCCTGCTCAACCACGTGACCATGGCCCATGGTAGCCGAGAAGAGTACCCATGGCCAGCCCTCGCACCGCCCATCCCCCGAAAATTCGGGACGAGCGGCGGCGACCAACTGGTCGTCCTCCACCCAATCGTACCGAAGTCCGGGACGGCGCCGTTCGAGTCGCACCAATCCCAGGTCCAGCCGACCCTCTTCCACCCCGTTCTCCACATGTTCGGAGTGATCGGACACGAAGTCCCATCGCACGCGGGCATCGGACCAGGCTAACTCCGCTAAAGCCTCTTTCCTGGCGGAGCGCAACAAGAGGCTCGAAATGCCCACCCGCCGGACCTCAGGACCGCTCTCCAAGTCACGGTTGAGACGCTCAAGCTTCGTCAAAATCTCTTCGGCGAGAGGAATCAAACGCCATGCTCCAGGCGTCAGAGTGAGCTTGCCATGACGTTCCACAAGCGGAAACGAAAGCCGTCCTTCTAATTCGCGAAGACGATGAGAGAGCGCCGATGGGGTGAGGTTAAGGCGCACCGCCGCCGCTTTTAGAGAGCCCCCCTGGGCCAACGCGACCAACAATTCACAATCGCGCACCGTGAACACATCGGGATGGTTATTCATACGTTGAAAATTCCACATCTCCATGCGAAATCCTGCTCAACTTAGCGGCCTGGTCAACACCGTATCCTAACCATGTCCCTTGAATCCAATAGGAGGTCTTGTCCATGTCATACCGCCCCGAAGACCCTCGGGTGTTTTTTGGCCAACATCATCAGGATTACGCCGTGAGCCCGCGCCACGCCCGTGGCGCCGACCTCGCCCGCCTTATCGCGGGACTTCGTCCAAAAGCCCCGATGAAAGCGGCCGACATTGCCGCAGGCGCCGGGCACACGGCATTAAAGTTGGCGGAACTAGGCCTCGACGTCCAAGCCGTGGACATCACCCCCGAAATGCTCCGCCAAACGATGGAGGAAGCGAATCGGCGAGGCCTCAAACTCTCCTTGGTGGAAGCTCCGGCAGAATCTTTGCCGATTTCGGACCAGAGTCTCGATATCGTTACCTGTCGGCGGGCCGCGCATCACTTTAGCAACGTTTTGGCCTTTCTCCAGGAATCATTTCGTACCCTGAAGCCGGGTGGCCGCCTGGGGATTTCCGACATGACGGCCAGTCTAGGAGGCGCTGACTGGTTGAATCATTTGGAACGGCTTCGAGACCCCTCACATCACCAGGCGCTGGCCCCCGACCAGTGGTACCAATCCCTCATTGAAAGCGGCTTCTCCGACATCGCCCTCGAGCTCTCGGAGGAACCGATGTCGCTTTACGAATGGCTCTCGCCGGTCGACCCCGATTCACCTTCGGGGCAGGAGGCGCTCGCATTTGCCCAAACCGCCGAGGCACCCCTGGAGTTCATTCGCCAAGGACAATTGATCAAACGCCGCATTGTTATTTGGGCCCGCCGCCCCTGAAACCCTCGGCCCGGTCGACGATTTGCCGAAGGCGCGACAAATCCAGGTTGCCGCCGGTGATGATCACCGCGATCCGCCGGCCCCGCCACCGGTCGGCGATCTGGGGTTGGAGCACATCGGCAATGCCCACCGCGCCGGACCCTTCGACCACCCAATGATGCTCGGCGAGCACCCAAGCCATGGCCTCTTGGATGGCCTCTTCCGTGACCACATCAATCCCGTCGACCACGTGCCGGGCGATCTCAAAGTTACCGCGGCCGATGGCCCCCAAAAGGCCTTCCGCCCACGTGGGACCATAGTCGACGTCGACCACCTGCCCCTGATCGAATGCGGCCCGCCAGGCCGGCGAGGCCTGGCTTTGCACACCAATCACCTCGGTCAAAGGGCTTATCGCCCGCGCCACCACCCCAATCCCATCCATGAGCCCGCCCCCTCCCGCCGGAACCACGATGGCATCCAAGTCCGGTTGGTCTTCAAAGAGCTCGAAGCCCACGGTACCTTGGCCAGCCACCACGGCAGCATCCTCGAACGCATGGACAAAGACTCGGCCAGTTTCTCGGGCCAGGTCGTACGCTGCCGATTCAGCCTGGTCGTAGTTCTCTCCCATCTGCTGCATCTCCGCTCCGTAGTGGGCAATGCCGGCAATTTTGGTAGCCGGGGTGTTCTGGGGCGTGACCACCAGAGCCGAGATTCCCAAGAACTGGGCGGCCAACGCTACGCCTTGAGCATGATTGCCGGCCGAGGCGGTGATGACCCCGCGGGCCCGCTCCGCCTCGGACAGCCCTATCATTTTGTTCAGCGCTCCCCGAATTTTGAACGACCCGGTCAATTGCCACTGCTCGGGCTTCAGCCATACTTTGGCCCCCAGGTGCTCGCTCAATCCCGGAGAAAAGATGAGCGGTGTCCGTACGACATAGGGAGCCAAGCGCCGCCGCGCATCCAACACATCCTTCAGCTCAACCTTCATTCTCCACCCGCCTTTAGCGATTTCCACGGTCCCGCCGATTCTTGAAGTGCGATGCCCAGGGATAACAAGAGTGCTCGCAACCGATCCAGATCTTGGCGATAGGTCTCTTTCAAGTCGCGGCGATATATCAGATAGGCGGGATGATACAGGCCGAAAGCCACTCCCGGCTGTCCGGGAAGGGGCGCCGGTTGGGCCCGTCGGGCATTAGACCAGGACACACCGGTGACGCTTTCAAAGGCGATCCGGCCGAGCGTCACCACCACCGTTGGCCTCACGCGCCCCAGATCCAGAGTTAACCAATGACGACAGGCGGCAATTTCCTCAGCGGTCGGCGGCCGATTGCGTCGACCTTCAATGCTGGGCCGGCAGCGGACCGCGTTGGCCAACCATATATCCTGTCGACCCAAGCCGATATACGCCAAAATGTCATCGAAAACCCGACCTGCCGCTCCTTGGAATCCCTCGCCGAGCTTGTCCTCCTGACGGCCTGGGGCCTCTCCTAAAAACATCACCGCGGCGTCGCTCCGCCCTCGCCCGACCACCACCTGCGTTCGGGTGGCATGAAGTCCGCAACGCGTGCACTGGGCCTCAGTCATGGGCCATCCCTTGCTGGCACACGGGACAAAGACCTTCCCAAAGCACTGCCGCGTGGTGAATCCGCCACCCGGGGCACTGGGCCGTGACAATGCGGGTCTCCTGGTCCCGGTCCACGTCGTCCACCCGTCCGCAACGACGACAGCGAACATGATCATGATCGCTGATTCGCCCGTCATAAAGGCGGCGTCCGGCGAAATCCAGCACTGACACTAGACCCACTTCGCTCAATTTATCCAGCACATGATAGACGGTGGCAAGGCTCATACTCGGCTGATGCTCCCTCGCCAAGGCGTAAACCGTGTCCGCATCCGGATGGTCGCTCGCCATAACCGCTTTTAGTACAGCGGCTCGTTGCGGCGTCGCCCGAAGGCCGTAATTGCGGAGTATGTCTTCTAAAACGTCCACAGGTTCTCCCTTCCGCTGTCAAGATCTCATAAGGTCGTTCACCAGGGAAGCCACTGTCTCCCGTGACAGCACGGTATCGTATTGATAGCCGGGAAGCTCCGAGGACAGGTGCACGGCGTCCGCCTCGACCAGCCCGTCACCTTCTGATGCGCTGAACTGAAACGTTAAATAATGGACCGAACTGGTCTTCTCCTCGGTTGACCGCCCCGGCTCCGCTTGGGCATGCACTGAGTGGGGGCCGAAACGCAGCCAGATGGTCTCTTCGAGACCACTAAGCTCACGCAGCACGTTAGGCATGTCATCGGTTTGCACTAACTCAATGAACAAGGTGGCACCGATGGCCAGGCCTTCCGGCAACAGGTCGTTATAGACATCGATTTCTTGTTGAACCAACGCGGGATCCGTAATGTGTTCGATGCGGCACATCTCTTGCACCTGAAACCACATGGTGTCGTGATTTTCGAACACCAGCGAAACGCGCGGCCCGAGCCGAGCACGACGAACCTTTTTCAAGCCAATAATGCGCTGGCGCACGTCGTCGCGCCGCGCCTGATATTGGGCTATCGGTTCGATATCGTCTAGCACTAAGGGCTTCATGCCAAATCCCCTCCCAAAAGCCCGTATGAGCGGGCCAATATTTCCACCGGGTGAACGGGAGAGCGGTCGACCGCGGTTTCGATCTGAAGCCCGGCCAGCGCACAATCTCCGCAAGCGGTTTCCGCATGGTGTGCCTGAAACTGCTCCGTGAGCTTGGCGGAGACTTTCTGCGCCTCATCATAAAATTCGGCTTTAAGCCCCCAGGTTCCGTCGATCCCGGCGCACCGCTCCACCACGTCAACTTCGCATCCGTCAATCGCTTGCAACAAGTCCTTCCCAGCCCGCTTGAGACCCTGCGCCTTGGTATGGCAGGAGAGGTGATAGGTGACCGCCCCCGGGCTCTCGCGAAACTCTTTTTTCAGTTTTCCCCGCCGCATCAAGCCAGCCAGGTACTCGGTGAGGTCGCGCGTCTTCTCGGCCACTAGGCGGGCATCCTCACCGTCCACCAAGGTCGGATAGTCTTGTTTCAAGAGCAGCGCGCAGGTCGGCTGCAGGGCCAAAATCGTTTTGCCAGCGCGTGCATAGGGAGCGAGCAACTCGACGTTGATCCGTGCCCGCGAGAGCGCACCCTCCATGTCGCCGCCGTCTAAGGCGGGCATCCCGCAGCAGACCTGACCCGAGGGGACGACGGCCCGAATACCATTATGGCGTAACACCTCTAGTGCCGCCTGCCCAATCCCCGGCTCATGATATTCCACCGTGCAAGTGGAAAAGAGGACCACGTCCACGTCCTCCAGCGGAGGCATGGGGCTCCTGGCATGGCGCTTCACCCAATCCGAAAAACGCACCGCCGCAAAACGTGGCAAGTGGCGGCGATGGTCAATCCCATAAATCCGCTCCATCACCCGACGGAGGCCGGCATTCTTAACCGACCAGTTGGCGAGGCCGGGAGCCCATTGGCCCATCCGCCCCACCTTCTCGGGATTGCCTAAAAACCGGTCGGCGCGCCCAATGCCATGCTTTTTCGCACGGATGGCCCTGGATCGCAGCATCAACCGGGGAAAGTCCAAGTCAAAGCGATGCGGTGGAATGTAGGGGCACTTCATGTAGCAGAGTTTGCACTGAAAGCAGAGATCCGCCACCCGGTCCATGTCCTCCTGATTGACACGACTGGCGTCGTCGTCATACCCTTCCACGATTTGAAACAGCGCCGGAAAAGACGGGCAGAGATTATAGCACAGCCGGCAGCCATTACAGATATCGAATGCCTGCTGCATGTCTTGGGCGAGGGCCGTTTCGTCCCAATATTGCTCGCGATGCGGATTGTATTCCATGTGGCTCCCCTTTCAGAAGGGGCGGGGGCTTTCGCCCCCGCTCCCACCGCTAATCCTCTAAGTTCTCCAGTCCCTTGGTAAACCGCCCCGCGTGGCTCTTCTCGGCCCTCGCCAGCGTCTCAAACCACTCCGCGATCTCGTCAAATCCTTCATCGCGAGCGGTCTTAGCAAATCCCGGATACATCTGCGTGTATTCGTATGTTTCGCCTTCGATGGCGCTCTTGAGGTTCTCTTCCGTCGTCCCGACCGGCACCCCGGTTACTGGGTCGCCCACCTCTTCCAAAAACTCAAAGTGTCCGAACGCGTGGCCGGTTTCGCCCTCGGCGACATCCCGGAACAAGCCGGAAACCTCTGGTCGACCTTCCACATCGGCTTTTTGTGCGAAGTACAGATAGCGCCGGTTGGCTTGCGACTCACCCGCGAAGGCTTCTTTAAGATTTTGGTGCGTCTTGGAGTTCAGCAACTTTGGCATAAATAATCCCCTTCCCTATCTAAGCTTAGTTATTTTCTAACAATCATTCTAATCTCTATGCAAAAAATATCAACACCATGCCGAGGAAAAGCGACGGTGTCCTTAGGTCAAAGAACCAGGTCCGCCTACACTGGGTCCTCCTCCGGTGCCACCCGCACAGTCAAAACGGGACCGGGTGAAGCGTCGGATGCGGGCCCACGTGCATCCGAAGGCCTTAAGCCAAAACCCTAAATGTACCCCGGCCAACGACCGGAGACACTTGCGCTTGGCCCATATGCGTACCGGGAACTTTTCAACCAAACTCATCATATTTTGCCAGTGAATGGTAGGGAGCGCCTTGATTCGCCCGGTCAGTTTTCGGGCAGCAGGCTGTCCCCCGTCGCGACACTATACTTAGTCCCGCGGCACCTGCCCCAGGGATGCGTGAGTACCGAACGAAGGTCGTGCCCGTCCATGATCCGGGATTCACGCATAACGCGTCCGTGGCTGACCCATAGAAAGTGAGGACAAATGACCGATGGATATGGTGCTAACAAATATCCAGGAGACCGGGTGGGAGGCGCGTGCTCCTGGTCTTCTAACGCGACCCGTGTGGGGATCCCTTAGGCTTTATCAGGCCGAGGCCCCCTCCACTTTCGTGCTCCCCTCAAGCGGGGAGGTTCGCCTGCTATGCTTGCGCGGAGAAGGGGTTTTACGCATTGAAGCCGCCCCCGACCGAGAAATCCTGGTGACGGGCGGGACGATGCTCAATGCGAAAACGCCAGTATGCCTTTCCCTGACTCCCCATCCAGGACTATCCGTGCTTGTGCTTGTCGACCAAAGTCAAAAAACACTCTTATCCCCCGAAGGTCCCGAAGGTCCCGAGGAGATTCCGAGCGACCCTGAGGTTCAACCGGACGACGCGCCCATGGCTCAGTCGACAACCCCTCCGCCAGCGCAGAATCCGCCCTCATCACCCCCGGAAGTGGCGCCTGCGATCGATACTGGTCCGCCCCCGGTCATTCGCTGGCGATTTCCCGAAGGCGATAGTAGCAAAAATTTCCAACAGCCATAGGATATAGCGCCTAGGACGTTCCTAGAGCAACGAGGAGGAGGGCAATCACGTGAGTGACATTAGCGAAATCCGCGGCTATGAAAACCGCGGAGAAAGCGGGTTTTGGCG
>JAKADW010000084.1 GCA_021820165.1 Bacillota bacterium | reverse complement strand
ACATCACCGTCAACGCGGGGAACGTCGCCTTTGATCAAGAAACGGCCCACGCCCTCAAAACGGTAGATGTGGCGAACCTAGCGGTTCAGGTTCCCGTCTATCCTGGAGCGCGAACGCCGCTCAGGCGTCCTTGGATCAGTGCTGCCTACGTTCATCGAGATAATGGTGTGGGCGACTCCTGGTTTCCCCCGGTTGAGCGGAGACCGGCCGAGAAGAAGGCCCTTGACCCTGCATTTTTCGTCGAAGATGAAGAGGATTTCGGGGCGATGACCACTCGAGGGCTCTATACCCGGGGAACCTCCGTGGTCGACCGGCTCGGGGTCCTGAACCAGCCACCGAACGCGCGGGTATGTTTGAGGGCGGATAGCGATCGATTTAAGACCGTATTGATGCGAATGCTGGAAACCGGCAACACCGGCCTCGAACCCTCGACCTCGGGCGGGTGGCCATCGTGATGAGGCGACCGGTCTGGCTGGACATGGATCCCGGGCATGACGATGCGCTCGCCCTCTTGGTCGCATTGGCATCGCTCCCTGTCATCGGGCTCAGCACCGTGGCAGGCAATCAAACCGTTGAGAAAACCTTCCTCAATGCCCGTAGAATCCTCCACTCGGCCGGCTGCACGGTTCCGGTGGCACCTGGGTATGCGAGCCCGCTCTTCCGCCCTTTGGTCACGGCTCAGGACGTCCATGGCCTGTCCGGTCTGGAAGGCTACGAGTTCTCCCCGCTACCCGTCTCGGAAAACCCTCCCCACGCGCTCGAGATGATGGCGAGCCTTCTCGCGTCGTCGTCGAGTCCCGTCGACATCATCGCCACCGGACCACAGACCAACGTGGCCGCGTTTCTTGTCGGCTATCCTCATCTCCGGTCAAAGGTGGGATCGGTGACATTCATGGGCGGCGGCCTCGACGGCGGCAACGTCACACCCTATGCGGAGTTTAACATCTATGTGGATCCAGACGCGGCTCAACTGGTGGTAACCAGTGGCCTCCCCATCCGCATGGTAGGCCTCGATGTCACCCACAAGGCGCTTCTCCATCCGTCTCAGCTCGAACGATTTTTAGACCTCCGTCCGCCCCTCGGCGAGATGCTCTATGGGCTTTTTAGCTTCTTTGGCCAACACGAACCGCATGCGGGGACTCAGGGCATGCCCGTACACGATGTGCTGGCCGTGGCCGCCAATATCCACCCAGAATTCTTTCGTTGGAAGAGGACCCCTCTTTGGGTTCAGCGCCAGGAGGACCACCCGCATCTCGGGGCGACCATCGTTGGGGGCGCTGACGGGGCCATTGATGTGGCTATCGACATCGACGTTGACGCCTTCTTCATCTGGCTTTGGAACACATTAGCGGAATACCGAGCGCCATGAGAGAAGGCCCCATGTCATACATCCAAGCCGGCACCCCTCGCTTTCGGCGGGCTCTTTCCGCCCTATTTTCCGGAGCCCTGGTGACCTTCGCCGTCCTCTACAGCGTTCAACCGTTGCTACCCGTCTTGGCCGCGCACTTTCATGTCAGCCCCGCGGAGGCGAGCCTCACCCTCTCCATCAGCACCCTATTGATGGGCGGCGCCCTGTTGTTGGCTGCCCCGCTGTCGCTGGTTTGGGGTCCCAAGCGCATCATGACCGTCTCGATGGCCATGGCAGCCATTCTCGCCATGGGCACGGCCATCGCGCCGAACTTTTGGATGCTGGTGGGGATTCGCGGGCTTTTAGGAGTCGCCCTGGCCGGGATACCTGCCGTGGCCATGGGATATGTGGGCGACGAGTTTGACCCCGGTTCGTTAGGGCGAGCCATGGGAATCTATGTCAGTGGCACAACCATTGGCGGCATGGGCGGACGTATTCTCGTCGGCAGCCTCACTGACGCCTGGAGTTGGCGCGGGGCTCTGGGGACGGTGGGCGCCGTGAGCATTGCCCTCACCGTCTGGTTTGTCCGCGGTCTTCCCCCCTCAAGGCACTTCACCCCGCAGCCAGACGCCCTCCGAAATCTATGGCCATCGCTCAAGAAAAACCTCCATAGCCGCGAACTGATTTGGCTCTACGTCTTGCCCTTTTTGCTCATGGGGGGATTCGTCACCATTTACAATTACATTACGTTCCTGCTAACTGGCCCACCGTACCACCTTAGCCAAACATTGGTGGGGTGGATCTTTTTGGTCTACCTGGCCGGCACCGGAAGTTCCGCCTGGCTCGGACGATTGGCCGACCAGCATGGTCGGTCACGGGTGCTGCCGGGCGCGATTGTCCTTATGCTGGCTGGTCTCCTGGTGACTCTGTTCCCCCCGTTAGTGTTTCGCGTTGGGGGATTGGCCGTCATGACCTTTGGCTTCTTTGGTGCCCACGCGGTGGCCAGTGGCTGGGTCGCCCGTCGAGCCTTGACCAGCGCCGCCGAAGCGTCTTCCCTGTATCTCTTCTTCTACTACGCCGGTTCATCTATTTTTGGCGTACTGGGGGGATTAATCTGGACCCGTTGGCACTGGACGGGAATTATTGCCATGGTCGGGGTGCTCGCCGCCATCGCCCTTTTCGTCGCGCTCCATCTGGGGCGATGGCGGGTGCGCTAACCGCGGAGGGATACAAAAGTCCCGCCCCGAAAGGCACTGGGACGGGCTCCGTCTAGCCGATATGAGTGGTCAGCTCACCAAGACCTTCGATGGCAACGCTGACGGTGTCCCCGGGACATAGCCAATCGCGCTCGCCCTCCGGCTTTCCCAGAATGACCCCCTCGGGTGTCCCGGTAAAGATGAGGTCGCCCGGCTCAAGCGTGATATAACGGGAAATATAGCTCACCAGAAAACGGCAGGAGAAAATCATTTGATTCGTATTGGAACGCTGCACCAGCTCCCCATTCCGAAATCCTTGAATCTCCAGATTGTCGGGATCACCCACGGAATCGGCCGTCACGACATACGGGCCTACGGGTCCAAGCCCATCGGCGGCTTTGCCCAGGAGCCACTGCGAGGTCCGGAATTGCAAGTCCCGCGCCGAAAGGTCGTTGCCGTTCATGTAGCCGAACACGTAGTCGAGGGCATCGTCCTCGGGGACATTGCGGGCACGCTTGCCCATCATAATCACCAATTCGGCCTCGTAATCCATTTGTCTGGCGTCACCGGGTGCCTTGACCCGCGCCCCATCCCCCCGAAGCGCGTTAGGGTATTTGTTGAACAACACCGGATGCGTCGGAATGTCAAAGTGACCTTCGGCCACGTGGGGGCGATAGTTGAGGCCCACACAGAGGATTTTTTCCGGATGAGACCAGGGCGGAAGAAATCGGTACCCTTGGAGGGTCGCATGCGCTTCGGGAACGAGGCCCTCTAGATACTTTAGGGACGTATCCCCTTCCTCCAACACCCGCGCTATGGTCCAAGGCCCGTTATGGGCGAGTTGGTTGACGGCAAAGAGCCCGTGGTCCGTCACTAACGCCAGCTCCTCTTGGCCATTCACCCCGACTGTCGCTAACTTCATAATCCTGCCTCCTCGTGGTGCACCCGCTTCAGTAGCTGATATAACGCCTCTTTATGTTCAAATCCGATGCCTGGGCTCTCAGGCAAGCGCACATAGCCGTCTTCGACAGGATAGCCGTCGGCAAATCCACCGAATGGCTGAAACACGCCCGGATATGATTCGTTTCCCCCCAGTTTAAGACCGGCCGCCAAGTGGAGCGACAACTGATGACCGCCATGGGGAATCACCCGACGCCTGGACCATCCCGTCTGCTCAAGCACCGCCAGGGTGCGAAGATATTCCACCACACCATAGCTCAGCGCGCAATCAAACTGTAGATAGTCACGGTTCGGATGCATGCCCCCATAGCGGAGCAGATTCTCTGCATCGCGATGAGAAAAGAGGTTTTCACCCGTAGCCATGGCATGCGAATAATACTGGCTTACGGCTGATTGCAACGCAAAATCGAGCGGATCCCCGGCCTCCTCGTACCAAAAGAGACCGTAGGGGCTGAGAGCCTCCGCGTAGGCAATAGCGGTCCGAAGGTCAAAGCGCCCGTTGGCGTCCACCGCCAATCGCGAACCATCCCCACCCAGAACCTGGATAACCGCCTCTATGCGGCGGATGTCCTCGGCAAGACTCGCACCGCCGATCTTCATTTTGACCACGCGATACCCAAGATCGAGATATCCCTTCATTTCATCCTGCAAGAGCGTCAAGTCTTTCCCTGGCTGATAATAGCCGCCGGCAGCGTACACAAACACCCGGTCATCGGGCCGGCTGTCTCCGTACCGATCAGACAACAAGCGATAGAGAGGCTTTCCCGCAATTTTCGCGACGGCATCCCAAACCGCCATGTCCAACACCCCGACCGCCACCGACCGCTCCCCATGACCTCCCGGTTTTTCTCCGGTCATCAGCACCTGCCAGATGCGATGGGGATCCAAGTTGTCACCCGCGTCGTTCAAAAGCGCTGTTGCGTCGGCCGCTAAAAGGCGGGGAATGAAACGCTCCCTGAGGAGCCCGCCCGCGCCGTAGCGGCCGTTGGAGTTAAACCCATAGCCGACCACGGTGCGCCCGTCCCGCTCCACGTCGGTGACAAGCGCCACCACGGAGGCCGTCATGGTAGAAAAGTCAATGTACGCGTTTTGAATCGGAGAGTGAATCGGGACCGTCTTTTCGTAGATCGCTTTAATTCGCATACACCGCCGCCTTTCTTCCAAAGACTAGCTTTAAATTTATCCTATATGTTGAAAAGAATGCAATAATTGGGTGTTGCTTAGGCGACAAACTTCATGGAATTAATTTTATTAAAGCTACGGACTTGAGCTGAAACGATGGTAGGGAAAGCGAGACTCGCCAAGGGAGTCTCGCACCTTGCATGCTCCGACAAGACACGCTTCCCGTAGGGAAAGGCGCGCCCGTGTGAGGAGACCGCAGGATCCTAATGGATATCCACCCCAAATCGGTGCCCGAAACGAGAGCCCCGTTCAGCTTTGTCGGCAGTTCTCAGCGTCTCAACGGAGCGGGAAACAATCCGCCAAAAGAAGAAAATTGATGGTGAAAGGAAGCGCTTCGATTCGCGCATCGCTGACCTTCCCTCAGGAGTGACCCCTTAGGTACCAAATGCCTAGTTGCGCCCTAAGCAATGCCATAAAAGGCCGTTACCGGACAGCGCTTTCAAGGATTTCCCAACCACGGTCGGAAATGCGAGCGCGTACCCCCACCGGAATGGTGACTACGGGATCGGTGTGGCCAAAGTCAAGGTTGGCGAGGATGGGAAGATTCCATCGCGATGTTCGGTCCCTAAAGACCTCCTATAAGGTGTCGACCTGGTCGGCGGGATACCGATACAAACGTCCCAGCAAAATTCCTGAAATCGCCCCCAGTACCCCCATGTTTTCATAGTCGGCCAACATGGCATCCACCCGACTCGGCGACGGGGTCTCCTCGCTAAGCTCCAAAAACAGCAGTGCCCCCGAGAAGTCTGGCCAATAAGGGGTCCCACGAAGATGCTCCAATGACTCGAAGCACCCGCCGATGAGCCGTCTTCCCCCTCGCCCGGGCGAATCCAAAAGGGGCCCCCATTCTTCCGCATCGTTCGGGCGCGGGATTGGTCCTCGCGGGTGGACCAATCCAAAAACTCATCAGTCCACTCAAGGGAGGGCTTCACCAGGCCCATCGCTTCGGTTCGCATGAGAGCCCGATCGAAGGAGCGCCGGGTATAAAGAGGAATGGCTGGATACTCCCCAAACGTCGGCACCAGCGCTGGACCATAGAAGGTAACCAAACCAGTCATCTAATACATGGCCAGCGACAACACCGTCCCATCGGAATATCCCACAAAGATTTTCGGGTGCGTGCGGATGATGTCCCAGTCCAGATACGGCAACATCTGGTTGGAATGGTCTCCGCCAATCGCCGTAATAACGGCTTTAATATCGGGGTCCAAAAAGAGGGCGTGCAAATCCTCCGCCCGATCGGGCGCTGGGGCCGAAACCCAGGAGTCGTGGTCAAAGGCATGGGGCGAAAAAGTCACCCGAAGGTCCAACGACTCACCCAGGTTCGCCACCGCCCGCTCACCACGATGGGAAAAGAGCCCTAATGCTCCAAACGATGGCGAACACACCCCAATCGTGTCCCCCCGACGGAGTCGGTCTGCCCGCATACACCCTCCCCCCGATCTCCTTAGGACTTTTTCTGATTCCAGACCTTAGCCACCTGGGACTCTAGGGATCCAATCGGAAGCCAATGGCTACTGCCGTCGTAGGCCCAAATCACCTTGCCTTGGCCATTTACGAGCGCGTACCAAGAGAGGTCCTGCACCCCCATCTGATCGGCCACGGCGCCCGTCTTGTCCAAGGCGACCGGGTAGTTGAGGGGGCCTGCTGCTTTCAACACCTGATCGAACGCCTTAGGCGACGGCTCGGTTGGGGCCTCATCCACGGCAATGACGGTGGGCAGGCCGTGAGTCTTAGCATAGTGCTGATACGTCTGGAGGGCCTGCATCTCATGCGGCACGTTTGAAAGTTGGTTAAGCCAACTGGCTAAAAACACGACCAGGTGAGGCTTGCCATCGGCCAACGGGATACGCCGAGTCCCCGTGGCACTAGGCAGTGAGACCTTAGCAATCTGGTGGACTTGTGACTCTTGCACCAGTGCCTGATGCAATACGGCCTTGGATTTCTTCGTCGGGTGGGGAAGATTTCGGGCAATTTCCTGCGCAAACACCTCCGCTTGCTGTCCCATCCCGGCATACGCCATTTGCGTCAAGAAGAGTTTCTGCTCTTGGCCTTGGGCGTTAATGATATACACGCCGGGCGTGTGATCAATCGCCCCCTTGACGACCGCCACGTACACATCATACGCCCGCCAAATCTTTGCTAACTGGGCCCGGCTGGCCGTGCCAAAGAGCACCGAATGCATCGTTCCATGGTCCTTTGAATAGGCTTTGACGTCTTTGACTGAGGTGGCCGTGGGATTCGCGTCCACGGCCAGAAGTTGGACTTCGGAGGCGGCTTTGGTCCCCAACATTTTTTTGGCCATGACCATCTCTTCGCTAGTCAGCGGACAAATTGTCGTGCACTGGCTATCCTGAAAGGCTAGTACCACAACTTTGCCGCGATACTGAGAGAGCGAGAACCTGCGCCCAAACTGATCGGTCAGGGTAAAGTTGGGAGCCTTCCTTCCATGCAACGAGGTTCCTGGATCCACATTGGCGGCTGTTGCCGACTGCACTTTGGCGAGCGAGGTCGAGTAGCCTGATTGCCCGGAGGGGGTTGCCGTTTGCTGGCTACCGCATCCGGCGAGAACCATCCCCACCCCGAGAAGTCCTGCCAACCATATGCCACGCTTCATCACAAAGATCGCCTACCATTCTTAATAGGAACCCCGGAGGGCCCAGAGTTCGACAAGTTACATGTGTTACATTGTGCCTCCCCTCGGCACTATTGGCAAGCGTTGCAGGTAGTTCATGGCCGCGCGGAGGCTGTCTCAATGAACCGCACGGCGGCCCGCACAGCCTGACGGAGCATGTGATGGGGCGAGTAGATGAGAATCATTTCCCGATAGGCGCGGGGCACTAAGGGCGCCGCGTGCACTAAACCGGCCTGCTGATAAATCCGCGCCATCGGAGCGGGCACCACTGAGACGCCCAAACCGGCGGCCACGAATCCGATGACGGTCGCGATGCCGCGTGCTTCGTAGCGAATGTCAGGTTGTAAATTCTCCCGGTGAAAAAGCTCCAGCACCCGCCGTGAAAGCCCGTGCCCCACAGCAAAGCCGACAAAGGGCCGGGAAGCCAAGGTGCGAAACTCGGCCGCCTGCACCGGCTCCGGGTCGTTTGCGGGGAAAATGGCGAGAAGCTCTTCTTTCCAAAGCCGACTAATCCCCACATCGCTGGCCGCCATGGGAAGCGACCCTAGCGCTAAATCCAGACTGCCGCGACGGATGCCTTCGACCAACTGAGCGGTGTACATCTCGTGGACATCAACTTTG
>JAKADW010000083.1 GCA_021820165.1 Bacillota bacterium | reverse complement strand
GACCGCCCCAATTCCTCCAATTGTCGAAATTTTTAATACGGAATTTTCGGGAATTGTCGTTCGGCAGACACCGGATACCCGGACTCGTTCAGCGCGTCCAAGATGTCCTGGCGGTGTGCGGCATTGCGCGTCTCTACGACCAGCCGCACGCTCACGTCGACGGGAGCGATTCCCGGATCCCACCGCTCGTGGCTAACGCGAATAACGTTAGCCTTTAAGGAGGCGACGAGATCGAGTAAGCGGGACAATTGCCCAGGACGGTCCGGAATCACCGTCGACAAATGGAGTTGCCGTCCCTCTTCCACTAACCCTTTTTCGATGATGCGACTCAAGAGCGTTACGTCAATGTTCCCGCCGCTGACCACCGTGGCAACCGCCTGGTTCCCTACAGGAATCTTCCCCGCTAAAAGCGCGGCCAATCCCACCGCACCAGCACCTTCGACCAATAACTTGGAACGCTCCAGAAAAATGAGAATCGCTCGAGAAATGTCGTGCTCGTCGACGGTGACTAGATCATCCACGTACTGTTGAATCATCGCAAACGTGAGCTCGCCTGGGTGCTTGATGGCAATCCCGTCCGCAATCGTGTGCACCGATGCCGTCGGCAATAACGTCCCTGTTTTCACCGATTCCACCATCGCCGCGGCACCAGCCGCCTGCACTCCGATGACTTTAATGCGGGGGTGGCGCGCCTTAGCTGCCAGCGCAATGCCCGAAATCAACCCTCCCCCACCCACGGGCACCACCAGCGTGTCCAAAGTAGCGCGCTCGTCGAGCATTTCAAGTCCAATCGTTCCCTGCCCGGCCACAATCAAGGGGTCGTTAAAGGCATGAATCAGCACGCGGCCCGTCTCGCGCGCGATCCGCTCGGCCTCACGAACCGCATCGTCAAAACTTTCCCCAACTTGGCGAACCTCCGCGCCGTAGCTGCGGGTCGCTTCAATTTTATTCAGCGACGCCCCTTCGGGGGTGACAATCAGCGCCGTGGTGCCCACTAAACCTGCGGCCAACGCCACACCCTGCGCATGATTGCCGGCCGAGGCCGCGACCACCCCCCGGGTCAATTCCTCCGGCGTAAGGTGGCGGATACGGTTATAGGCGCCGCGGAGCTTAAATGACCCCGAGCGTTGTAAATTCTCTAATTTGAAAAACACCCGGCTACCGATGAGATCATTGACGTAGCTGGACTCCTGCAAGGGCGTCCGATAGGTGATGCCTGCCAAAGCTGCCTCGGCTTGACGCACATCATCGAGCGTGGGCCATTTCATCATGAAGATTGATCCTCCCATTTCACCATTCGCTGCACCCATTCAGTGGGCGTCACCAACCCGGGACTATCACCCGACCGATCCCATTCCAAAATCGCACTGTAATCGTCGACCACTTTTTGCTGGGGCGCCCGTGTGCTCACCAACACTCCCACGCCTACCACGTGCGCCCCGAAATCACCTAGCAAATCTTGTGCGGCCCGAGCCGTTCCCCCGGCCTGCATGAAGTCATCCACAAATAAAATGCGCCCCCCGCGGACCGGCGCACGGCGCGCCAATGACATGGATTGGACACGGCGTGACGAGCCGGATAAATAGTTAATCGACAACGACGACCCTTCCGAAAGACGGTTGTCGCGCCGCAACAAGACCATGTGGACCATCAGCGCCCGAGCGCACGCAAGCGCTAATGGGATCCCCCGGGTCTCCACTGTGGCCACATAATCGACGCCGACTGGCCGAAACCGTTCGGCCAACAAAGTGCCCATAGCATCGACGCGCTCAGGACTAAACAACAGGTCGGTCACATAGACGAAGCCATCCGGGGTCATGCGATCAGGATTTGTAAGTTCGGCCACAAAATCCCGAAGATAGCCACGCAGGCGTTCTACATCCACGTGCGGACGAAAGGTGACCCCGCCGGCGGCCCCAACCTGCGAATCGATGTTCCCCAAGTTGTGGCTTTCTAGCGCATCGTTAATCAACAGCAGATCTTCACTTAAGGTGGACTTTGCCACAGAGAGCCGGCGACTCAATTCGGATAGGCTTAACTGGCTCCCTGGGTATGCGGTCACAATGCGTGTCAGCGCCACTAAGCGCTTATGCCGTTGATCGCTCACGATCCGTTCCACCCTTGCCCGCTCGCCTGCCCGGGAGATCCTAATTCCCGTTCAGCCAGCGCTAAATCTTCCGGCTTATCCACATCGACACCCGCTTCCGCATAAGGAAACAGAATCGCGCGCCCGCGAATTCCCAACAAGCCTCCCACCCGATCTTCCGCCTGAGCCAGTGACAGTCGCCCGGTCAGTAATCGCAACAACAATCCCAGCCCCACATCGCGGGCTAACATCAACGGCGCCTTCCGGTGGGCCAGCAGCACTTCGGCCCGCTCCTTGAGGCGTGGGACAGAAGCGACGCGAGCCAGAAATAGGTTGCCGCCCGTCACTGTTCCCTCGCGGAGTCGCACATAAGTCCGCTTGGTGCCGGGAAATCGGCGTTCGGCGGCCTCCTTGGGAATCACCGGGTAGACGACATCCGCGTCGGGTGGAGCCCCTCTTAGGAAAGCCTCGATAACCACCGGCGTGATCCAGGGAACATCGGACGTCACAAACAACACCCGTTCCTCGCCAACTGGCACGGTCGTCAACCCGTTAAGAATATTGCCGAACAAATCTCCCGTCATGGGTGCCAAGGTAACCCCCTCACGGGCGAGCAATGTGGGACCCACCATGCCAATCGAACTCACTGACGGAGCGGCCCCGAGGGCATCCAAAACCCAATCGGCCATCGGCCGGCCGCCAACGAGAATCTCCGCTTCGTATTCCGCCCCGCTCACGGCCTTTAGCAGTCCCTGGTTGGTTTGCCCGGCTAACAGGATCGCGTGCACCCAATCACTTCTTTCCCCAAGAGTCTAACATCGTGGTAGGCTGAGCCCAGGGGATCCCCCGCGCCCGTAGGCGTCGGACCATCCACTCAGCCCAGTCTTCATCGTTTCCTAGTATAAAGTATGTTGGGCCACTCCCGGACATCGCAACAGGAGCCCCCTCTGCTGCCTCTACGAGCCGATCCTTAAAGGCCCGCAATGCGGGCAACACGCTGAATGCTGGCCCCTCAAGATCATTGACCAGGTCCCGCGTATCCGGCACACGCCCGGCCATCATCGCCTCAAGAACCCGGGCGCTTTGAGACGCGTCCGACGCCCGACCCACCCGATCATACGCTGCATAAACCTCAGCCGTCGAGAGGAAGATGCCGGGATTGGCCAGTACCACACCCGCCGATATGGCTAGGTTCACGTGGCTTAATCGCTCACCGTACCCCTGGGCTCGTGCTGTACCGCCCCGGACAAAGAAAGGGACATCCATTCCGAGCTCTTTTGACGCATGAATCACGTGAGCGAAATCGACATTGCCTACCTGTTTGATCGCCCAGCGAATGACCGCCGCCGCATCGGAGCTTCCACCGCCCAACCCGGCTCCCACCGGAATCACTTTGTTGAGTCGACCATAGATCGGAGGCAAATGCCCCAAATGGCTCCGACACCAGGCATAGGACCGAACCACTAGATTCGCTCCATCCATGGGCACATCCTGGTCAGACGACTCCCATAGCATATGATCCCGGGGTTCTAGATACAACTGATCGGACAACGCGACGGTTTGCATCACCGTGTCCACGGGATGATAGCCGGACGCATCTCGCTGCCCGACAAAGAGACCTAAGTTAATTTTCGCTGGTGCTTGATACCACGGCATGAAATCCCCTCGCACCAGACTTCGGGATGAGTTGGTGAAAATCCTTTTCGTTAGGCATGTTCCAGCATCGGTTCGGCATCGGCCACGCGCAATTTTAATGCGGTCTCAGCCGCTTGTCGCACGCACCGGTAGCGCTCGTACAAGATCAGCACTAGGGCGCCCGGCGGTGCCGTCAATATGGCCTCTCGAACCGCCTCCGCCTCATCCAGAATGACTCGCACCGCCTCTTGGCTCAGCGTCCCACTGGCCATGACGCCCGACTGCAACAAGCTCGCGACCTCGCCCGGCTCGCGACCTCGCAAGTCGGCGTCTTCTCGAATGATAATTCGTTGACTAAAGGTCGCCGCAACCTTTGCCGCGGCGCGGATGTCATCATCCCGCCTATCCCCTGGAAGCCCTAAAACGGTAATGATACCCTCCGGTTTCAATCGGCGGCAGATGGCGCCCAAGGCGGTAATGGCGGGCACATTATGGCCGTAGTCCACCAATACCCGCACGTCCCCACCCTCGAGCATCTCTAACCGACCCCGATTGAGCCCGGCACCGCCGACGGGAAATGTTTTTAACCCATCGGTTACTTCGCGAGGAGACAGCCCCAGCGCCAAAGCTCCGGCAGCGGCGGCCGCCGCATTAGCCACATTGACGGAGGCCACCCCGCCGAGACTGGCTGGCAAGGCCCGCGTACCAATCAGGCGGGTCTTCTTATGAGCGGAACCATAATAGAGGTACCCGCTTTTCACGTAGACGGCATCTCCCCCGGCCTCTAGATGGGCTTCGATTGCTGGATTGTCGGATACTGTGGAAAACAGCACCACTTGCCCGCGGCACCGGTCTTGTAGTCCCAAAACGTTGGGATCATCGGCGTTCAAAATCGCCTTGCCCCCCGGCCTCACGACATCGACCAACAACGCCTTCAGGTGAATCAGATCGTCGAGCGTTTCAATTCCATCCTGACCCAGATGATCTCCACCGATATTGGTCACCACCGCCACATCCAAATCATCGAACCCCAAGCCCCCGCGCGCCATCCCGCCTCGGGCTGTTTCCAACACCGCCATCTCCACGGTGGGATCATTTAAGACCAGGCGTGCGGACCACGGCCCTGTCAGATCTCCATTTTTAATCGGCTCGCCACCGATGGCGATCCCGTCCGTGGTGGACATACCCACGCGAAAACCGGCCCGGTTTCCAATATGGCCGAGCATCCGGGTTACGGTCGTCTTGCCGTTGGTGCCGGTCACCGCCGCTACCGGAATGCGGCCATCATTATCGGGGAAGAGATGATCTAAAATGCGCAGAGCCACATCCCGTTCCGTCCCTTCCTCCGGGAAAAGATGCATCCGCAAACCGGGTGCTGCGTTCACCTCGATAACGGCCCCGCCCGCATCATTTAACGAACAATCCAATCGTGGAGTGACGATGTCCACGCCGGCGATGTCCAGTCCAACCGCCTGCGCAGCGCGGATTGCGTCCCGCGCCAGGGCAGGGTCGATGTCAGCCGTCACGTCCTTGGCACTAGCCCCAGTGGACATATTGGCCGTCCTCCGGAGTATCACCCGCTCGCCAAACTCCGGAACGTCATCCGGTGTCCGACCCTGACTCTCTAAGGTCTCCATGGCTTCACGATCGAGCAACACCAGGCTCATCGGAAACCCGTGATCAGGACCCCTACGGGGATCCCGATTCAGCTCATCCACCAACTCGCGAATGCTTGACTTCCCGTCGCCGCGTACTTCGGGAATCCGTCGTTCGGTCGCAGCCACCATGGCGTTCCCAACCACCAATAGACGATAGGCGATACCGGCAATTTGGCGCTCCAACCGGACCGTCTTCTTTGTATGCGACGCGGCCTCCTGAAACGCAATACGAAGCTGGTCTACCGTCGCTACTTGCATGATGACGCCATCTCCGTAATGCCCATCTGTCGGCTTCACCACCATCGAGGGACCTGCCTGCTGAAAGATGGCCTCCGCCTCGGGCAGAGTCTCGACCGTCCAACTTTGAGGCACGGCAATACCAGCGTCCTCTACCATACGCGCCGTGAGGCTTTTATCTTGGGCAATCTCGACCCCCAGAATGCTGGTCCTGTCGCTCATGCTAGCCATGATTCGCCGTTGGCGTATACCTTGACCTAGCCGTAACAAATTCTCCGTGTCGAGTCGACTGACGGGGATGCCTCGCCGCTTTGCTGCGTTCCAAATTGCCCGGGTGCTCGGGCCCAGCCGGAACGAAGCCAAGGCTTCGCGAAATGACTGAAATCGCGCAGCGAAGTTCACCGTTTGGCCATCCCACAGAGACTCAACGACTTCCCGGGCCAATTCCAGCGCCGCACGGCCCCCACCTTCGGTCTCCGATTCAAATACAATCCGAACGCGTGACTCGGATTCCTCTCGGGTCTTGCCGTAGACCCCTCGCTCGCCGCCCAAGTACAAACATTCCAGCGCCACGTGCTCCACCACATGCCCGAGAAACGTGCCCTCCCGAAGGCGCTCCTCAAATCCACCCCGATGTCCACGAGAGCAGTGATGTTCTTGAAGACCGGGAAGAAGGCTCAGCAAACTTTCGACGAAATGAGGGCGTGACGACGACGGTAACCCAGCGTACTGGTCCAAATCCACCAGCACCTCCAGGCACGGCCGAAGCACGTGTCGGTTGGGGCCGGGGAAAAAATTAGCGGTCAGGATATCCACGTTAGTCCTCCCTTTGCCGTTGGTAAGGCCGCCTGGTGGTCAGATTAAACCCGAAGCCTTGCGGTAGCACGTGCAGCATCACACCGCTTATCGCAAGCGGCCGATCGGCGCGCGACTCCGAGGCGTTACTTTCAAGAACTTGTCGACCATCCAACAAAGTCACGGTACGTGACCCCCAGACGATCAAGTCGTCTTGATCCAAATGCACCTCAATAGCCGTGTCCTCGTCTAATCCCACGCCCAAAATCCCTGGGTTTTGTGCCAGTGCCGACAAGAGACGCCCAATGCGTCCCCGCTGAGAAAAGTGTTGGTCAATCACAGCCCCCACCCAAAGCCCCATCCCCGGGGCCATGTGGACTGTGTTTTTCGTCGGAGCCTCCTCGGCATCTCCGCTCACAATCATGGTGTTCGACATCATCGAGGCCCCGGCAGAGGTTCCGGCCACCGTGAGCCCCTGGCGATGCTCCTTGAGCAAGCGCTCATGAAATGGCGTCCCTCCTAACACGCTGGTAATGCGCAGTTGGTCGCCCCCGCTAAAGAAGAGGGCCGAGGCTTCGGCCATTCGTTGCAGCATGTCGGGTGCCGAGGCTTCGTCGCGACTCTCAATCGAGAAGTTCAGCACCTCTGGGACCCCAAGCTCGGAAAAGATGCTTCGATAGCGGTGGTAGGCACCCGTCCCTTCCTTCGACGCCGTCGTCACAACGCCAATGGCAGGATTTCGAGACGTTTGTCTGCTAAGTTCAACGACCCGCTTTAAAATCACGCGGTCGCCCGTCTTGTCCTCATTTCCTCCGATAATGACTAGCGGACCGATCAGTGTCGCCTCCTAAAACGAAAAAGAACGGGGTGCGACTTGCGCACGCCGTTCTATTGTCTTCCCCAAGCGACACCTTTATACGAAAAGAAAAACCTCCGGAAGGAGGTCCTAAAGCTTCTAGCTGGTCAGTGATTCGGGCAGAATGAGCTCCACGGTTTCCGTTAACACATCGGTGTAGGAGTAGGACACGCGCCGCTCAGATAGGTGACCTTCCTCGATCTTGACCACAAAGATGTAAGGATATGTCTTTTCCAAGATGCCTTCCTTTTCATCGACCTTCTTGCGGCCTTTATTCGCCTTTACCCGAATGCGCTCACCCACGTGCGACTCGAGCTCTTTTTTGATGTCATCCAATACGCTCTTGGCTGCCACGCGATCACTTCCTTCCTCACAGATGAAGGGCAACAATAGAAATTTTAACATTCGTTGCTAGGAATGTCAAATGAGCCGACTATTTTAGCAACAGAGGCACACTCGGGTCAATAGGTCCTGGATTAATTTTGTGATTTTCTATTTGGTGTACTTGTCAGCGACCTTCGACGCTCCGAAGGAATCGGGTTTGATCGCGGCTTGGTATCCGCTTCCGGTCACCATTCCCACAATCTCGCGGATAAGGTCCTTGGTCTCTCCTTGCCGTCCCACATCAATGTGGATCTCTACGTCAAAATCCGCCACTCCCGCTTTTTCCAACATCTCGGTGAGCTCCGATGCC
>JAKADW010000082.1 GCA_021820165.1 Bacillota bacterium | reverse complement strand
CCCCAACCCCTGGCATGCGGCAAGCGGGAGGTCCGCCCCGAGGCGCATCACACCCGGTCGGGTCTCCCACGCAAGGTCCCCTCACCGGAGGAGGTGACCACGACGTGGCGGGTGATCCCCACCCGTGGGGGCCGTTGTCACCGAGGCCTGGCGACGCGAATTAGAACGCCGTAGCGCCTTCGTGTGGATGACCACGGTTCCCCCTGAGGAACTGTCGGCGCGCGATGTGCTCAAGGAATACAAAGGCCAAGTGCATGTGGAGCGGCATTTTCACTTTCTCAAGGATCCGCTATTTGTGGGCGCCTTGTATGTCAAGAAACCCAAGCGTGTCGAAGCCCTCGGGTATGTTCTGCTGCTGGCTTGTCTGCTGTACAGCCTACTGGAGCGGCGCCTACGCGACGGGGCAAAGTGGTCCGTTTGCCAAAAATTTTCCACGCAACCTTCGTGGCCATCTTGGAGGCCCTTCACATCCCAATGAGCGTCTTTGCAGAGCCGCCCTTACGCGATCCACCACAGAAACCCCCTAGACTGGAATATTTTATGTGCATGCTACAAAGTTGGATTTGAGCGTTGGAACAGGTCACGCACATACTCCGGAATCGTACCCGCTTTGGCTCCTTCTGGGCCAAACTGGACCCAGCCGCGAACCTCGTATCCCTCGGCAACCAACGTTTCGCCTCGCCATACCTGGTGTGCCACTCGAAAGGTTTTTCGCTCGATCGCATCCACAGCGGACGATACTCGAATGCTATCCCCAAAGTGCAGCGCCGCACGGAATACGGCTTTTGCTTCGAAAATCGGTACTCCAATGCGGTCACGGCTGAAGAGGTCAACCGACGACAGCCCCAATGCAGTTAAATAATAATGCGTCGCTTCGTCGAACCACCCAAAGTAGGTCGGGTAAAACACGAAGCCGGCGGCATCCGTCTCACCCCAGCGAACGACGGTCTTCCACATCATGACGCCCTCCACGCTGTTGCTAGTATTTCGTCGCCAGCTCTGGCGGACCGGACTTGGGGCCGTATGGGCCCTCATCCAGCCAACGTCCAGCCCGACGAGACCACGGTGCCACCCATGCGGCGACGTGGCGCTTCAGATTTAAGGTGGGGTTTTGCCCTTGAATATGTTCGAGCGCGATGCCGGCGGCATCGCGATTATAACGCGCAGCGGTCTGCCTACGCGCCGCAAAGCGATCGAACGCGCCCTGGCTTTCTTCAGGAGCCCCACCGAGAGCCACGCGGATCGCCTCAGCCGCTTCGATTGCGTCAACAATCCCCGAATTCATACCGCGGGCCCCAAAAGGCGCAAACAGATGCGCCGCTTCACCCACTAATGCAACCCGGCGATGCGTGTCAACAAACCGATCGGCGACAACCTGCAAGAATTGGTACGAGGACACCCAGGTCACCCGATCGCGATAATACTCAGGCATCACCCGTGCCAACCAGCCTCGCACTCCCGTATCACTGCCAAAACGCGCAGGTTCGTCCTCCGTTAAGAGCTGGAGGTCTACCCGCCAACCGCCGGCGAATGGCACGAATAGGACGTTCCGATAACCCATGGCCGGGTGCTGGTAATGAAACCGGCGTTCAAAGGGCAAAGGATTGTCAGGATTCTCCGCCACATCAACGACAATGAAGGTATTCGCTGAACGGCTCCCCTGCATGCCAATGCCCAAGGCTTTACGCACCGTGGATCGAGCACCATCGGCTCCCACCACGTATGCAGCCCTCCACGGGCCGCGCGAGGTTGCGAGCGATACCCCGGCATCATCAACCGCAACCCCCTCCACGGGTGTCGCCCACACAAATTCTACACCCGCCGCCTGACACGCTTGATACATGTGTGCCTCAATGCGAACCTGGGGCAAGCTCGAAAATGGCGGAAGATTTGTGGGATCAGGGGGCGGGTAATGTTTGACATAGACTTCGCGCCCCCGAAATAGGGTACGCTTCACAGGCCATACGATGCCCTCGCCGGCCAACGTCCATCCCAATCCGGGCGTGACCGCCTCGAGGGCTTGTAGCGACGCCCGATGCGTGAAAATCGCGCGACTTCCGGGCCGGATCCGTCCCTCGGGTTCCGCTTCCAGAATCGTGACGGGAATGCCCCTGCGACACAAGGCTAGGGCGGCCGTCATTCCCACGGGGCCTGCTCCAACCACAATGACCTTTCGCTCCCGTGCCTTATCTGTCATATTCTGGTTCCTCAGCCATCCAGGCTAAAATTTGCCCTCGGGCGATTTTCCCGGTGGGCGTCGTTGGCAACGCGTCCATGATCTTTATTTCTTCAGGCCACTTATAAGGGGCCAATTCCTTTTTCCGGAGGTGTTCTTGGACATCTTCGAGGGTCAACGCATAGCCTGATCGCAAAGCGACTAGAAGGACGGCTCGCTCACCCAAGCGCACATCGGGCCGCGAGACCACTGCCATCTGCTGGATGTGGGGCAAGTCTGTCAACAACGATTCAACCTCCAACGCGCTAAACTTCAGGCCCCCACGGTTTATAGTTTCGGTCTTACGACCGCGATACGCAATCGTGCCATCGGCGTTCATCGCGGCCAAATCTCCGGTCAAAAGCCACCCGTCATCCATCACATAGCTGCGTGTCAACTCCTCATCGTGATAGTAGCCGCGAAACATGTAAGGACTCCGGTACGCCAATTCGCCGATTTGGCCCGTCGGAACAGGACGCCCTTCCGGATCCAAAATGCGCACCTCCGCGCCACCCATGGGTCGCCCTACCGTGCGACTCGCCAACTCGGGATCATCAGTAGGGACCGTATAGCACCCGGACCCCACTTCGGACATTCCCCATTGAACGACCGTATCGGCGCCGAAGCGGCGTCGTACGGCCGCCACGATTTCACGCGGCACCGCGGCCCCGCCCGTGCGAATCTCCCGCAATGAAAGTCCCCGCGGCACCCCTTCTTCGGCGGCACGCAAGAGATCCACTACTTGCGCCGGTACGGCAAATAGCACCGTCACGCCCCGGTCCTTTAGGGTCTGAAGACACCGTCGAGCATTCCAATCGGCTAAAATGACCTGCGAATGTTGCATGATCACACTCAAATGCACCGACAAAAAGCCGAACGCATGACTAAAGGGACTGGCACTCAGTAAGATGTCGTCCGGGCGACCCCGTCCGTCCACGGCCGTTTGCCATGCATTAGACAAAAGCCCCGCATGCGTGTGCATGCAAATTTTTGGGCGCGATGACGTCGTACCCGATGATGCCGCCAGCACGAAAGGATCGTCAGGACTGACCATGCAGTTCGTAAGCGGGTGGCCCCACCCCCCGTCCACCAGCTGCGCTAGCGTGAGCTCGGAGGACCCGGTCTCGCCTACCCAGATTACCCTCTCAAGGCTTGGCACGGTCGTCTTCACCGCACGCCCGATCTCATCCAAAGGATGCCCGTGGTAGGTGCTGGTGAGGATGAGCACCTTGGCTTCCGCTCGGCCCAAGAGCGCTACGATCTCATGCCGCCGATGCGCCATGTGCAGGGGCAACATCACCGCCCCTAGATAGGCGATGGCCACATGCGCCACCAAAAATTCCCACGAGTTGGGAAGATACACCGCCACAACATCCCCAGGTACGATGCCCAGTTCCCTGAGACTCTGGGCCAATGCCCGAGATGCATGTTGCCATTCGCGCCAACTGTGTGGGCCAGACGGGTCTACGACAGCGACCGCATCCCCTTGACGCTCCACTGCGGCGTCAAACACGCCGGGCCAGGTCAGCGGGCGGAGATAATGTCGATGGGGGCCCTGATAGTCGACGCTATAGTCGTGTCCCGATACCATCCAATCCACCTCCTCCCTTAGGCCGGTGCACCACGGGCGATCTTGAAGCCCTCGAACCAATCGCCCATGTCCGCCGGCGGCTCCGCATAGGCACTAGCGATAGGCACCGTCAACGTGCCCACATGGTCAACGGTAAGCTGCATCACATCGCCCGGTTTCAGGGACCCGACCCCATCCGGGGTGCCCGACGCGATGATGTCCCCGGGGTGTAACGTCGTTTGGTAGGACGCCAAAGATACTAGGCGGCGGATTCCGTAAATCATGTCGCGCGTATTGCCCTGCTGCCGGACCAGACCATTCACCGCCAGTGCAAACCCGATGTCATCCCAGTCGGGAATTTCATCCCGGGTCACCACTACCGGGCCAATGGGGCAAAACCCATCGAATCCTTTGCGAAAAGGCCGATCCTCCGGGCCTCGCACTGACAAATCCAACAACCCCGTAATCCCGAAAATCGCGGCATCGGCATCCGCTTCCACGACATTTTTCACTTGACGCCCGATGACAACCCCAACCTCGGCTTCATGATCCGTACGGCGGTTCTGAAACGGCAGGGTAATCACCGCATCGGGGCCCACAATCGCGGACGAGGGTTTCAAAAAGAGCCCATAGTGCTCAATCGTCTTGATGGAGAACCCGGCATACACGCCCTGAGTCCCACCCATTTCGGCCTGGTGAAGCCGATAATTCACAGGAGCGGCAATCACTTTAGATGGCATAGGGACCGGTGCATGGAACTGGACCTCCGAGATAGGCCGACGTGGCGCCGTCTTCACGTGTTGCTCAATCGCGGAGCGCTTCCGCTCAAACCCCTCAATAAACGTCAGCATCCACGCATAAGGCCAAACAGGTTCCCAACTGTCGACAAGAGCGGTGATATCAGCCACCTGATTACCCTGGATCACCCCAACGTGCCAATCGTCGAACACACAAATTTTCATCGCCTGGCCTCCATCATCAGTTCTCTAGGCCCTCTTCTCGCCACAGCGCACAGGCGCGAATGACCGGCCCATCCGTAAACGAAAACAAAATGGCAGGATCATCCCCCGTATTCATATGTTGATGCCGGCTCCAGGACGGCACCACCACCACATCATGAGGCTCCCATTCCCACCGTTGGCCATCCACCTCGATCACCCCATGGCCTTCCACCGCCAAATAGACCGTCGAGCTGGTATGGCGATGCGGTTTCAGGGTCGTATGCGGCGGGAGCCACTCAAGGTACGCGTCCATCGTCGGCAAGACCGCACCGCCGGTAATCGGGTTGGTATACTCGATGATGAAGCCATCATAGGGACTCGGATGATCGGTTGCTGCCACATGCGCTAAGGTGGCACGCGCTTCGCGGTAGGGATAGTTGACAATCGGCGAATAATGGCGAGCGGCCTGGTGGTAAGCGGGGCGGAAGCCGCGGGCATAGCGGAGACTCGAGTCGCCATTCGGCCGACTGAGGGGTTGTTGCGGTTCGTGGTAGCGCTGATAAAAGACCGCAGATAGTTCTGTGACCAGGGGCAAATCCAACCCGTCTAACCATACCACCGGCTCGCTACCCGCATTGCCATGATCATGCCACACCCACGTCGGCGTGGTGACAAAGTCTCCTGGCTCCATCACCGTGCGTTCGCCATTCACAGCCGTAAACGCGCCCGAGCCTTCAACAATAAACCGGATGGCATTGGGCGAATGACGATGCGAGCGGGCGATTTCGCCCGGCAAGATAATTTGTAGCCCCGCATACAGCGTCGGGGTAATGGCCACCGCTCCATCAAGCCCGGGATTAAGGAGCATCAGCACCCGTCGTTCGGCTTCGGCTGTCGGCACCAATCGAGCAGCCTCGAACAGTAAGGGTCTTGTCTCGCGCCAAGCCCACCGATACGAAACCTCGCGCTTCACGGGCTCGGGAGTCAACGCGTTAGCGTACACCTGCCATAAGGCACCCAAGTGCTTCTCGGGCAATTCTTCGAAGAGACGCCGGCGGTCGCGGTCGACTGCCGACCGATTTGAAGCCATCAGAAAGCCCCCTCTGCGACCCTGGCGAGAACCGGCGCGACACCCCCCGGGATACCAACCGGGCCCAATGTATTATATATAATATACTATCCATGGGCGAATAGCGTCTATAGTGACAAAACTCCCATAACTCGTTTCGGCATCTGTTACCGCTGGGTCACACTCTGGAAGGGTATGCGCACCCCCGCTAAAAACCACCCCGTTACGCCCCTAGCTTCAGCCTGGGCGGATGAGGAGCGATCGTTCGACCGTTCCGAATCGCCTGGGCGTCAGCCGAGTCATTGTTGGCCAATCGCCAACGAGTTTATCTCAACGGGGCCGCACTGGCCCCGTTGAACGGGGATTCAAGGGGAGAGTTCGTCGAGAGGGACCCGCCGTGTTTGAATGCCAAACAAGGCGATCAGTGCGGCCAAGAGCAAAAACCCAGGTATCATCAAGAACGCGTCCAAGACGGGAAGCCGCACAACAAACGGGACGACCAGCAACACGCCGAGCGCCCCACCCACGTGTCCAATACCATCGACCAACGCAAAGCCCGTGCTCCGTGCGCGCGTCGGATAATGTTCAGCCGACCACGCGTAGGCAATCGGGACCCAAAGATTAAATCCGAAGAATATCACCGCAGCCCCAATTAGACTCAGCCCCAAGTGCGCACCCGCTTCGGCGATAATCACCCCGCCGCCCAACGTAATGAGGGCAGAAAAAATAAGCCAATACTTCCGCTCCAGGGTTTCCCCGAAGAGATACGCCGCCACCCCAGAGAGAACCATGCCCACCACGCCGATCGCCGCAATCAGGCCTGCCTCTGGCGTCGCATAATGCAGGGACACCAGGAGCGACGTAAATCCCGAAGCGTAGCAATAGACGGTCACGTAGCTCAAAAACCACATGCCCAGCAATAAGAACGTCCGATTCCGATACCGTGCGTTGGCGAAAATGGTGTGATAAGGGATTTTCGCCGAAACGGGCACCAACGGTTGGGGATCTGGAATTGGCGGCAGCGGATGGCGCTGTGCGGCCCGACGTTCCATGTCGGATACGATGCGGTCCGCCTCATCAATCCTTCCCCGAGAAATCAGCCACCGTGGCGATTCCGGCATCTGCCACCGAAAAACCACCCCAACGGCCGCCAACAGCGCGCCCATGATGTACATCCAGCGCCACCCGTCCACAAAGTGGGGTCCCGCAACAGCGATGGGAAGCCCCAACGGAAACGGCGTGGCCGGCGTCGTCAACAGGAGTCCTAACCAAATCCCCAAAAACGCCCCAAGTCCCGACAAAATAAAGATGAGCGAGGTATAGCGGGCCCGGCCGTTTTTCGGGGCGACTTCATTGATGTACGTATTCACAATCGCCAAATCCGCGCCAATGCCGATCCCGGTCACGGCCCGGGCCAACGTAAACATCGCATAATGGTCGGTAAATGCCGTCCACAAAGACCCCAATCCTGTAATGGCCATGGTCACCATCAACATTTCCCGCCGTCCCACCCGGTCGGACAGCGGACTGAGCACTAATGTGCCAACGACGTAACCCAATAGATTCATCAACACCGGCAGTCCCAAAAAGCTAGATGCCGTGGCCGGGCTGCAATGGGGCACAATAGCAGCACAGGTTTCGATGAACGACACATTGATGTTGAAGATGTCGTAGAACGTGAAGAGAAATCCCACACCAATCACGACGATAAAGAGATAGGGAAATGACCAGACGGACAGCCGATCCAGTCGCGCGATTATCCGGGCCGGCGTGCCAGCACCCGTTTGTGCTTTCATAACTTGCCCTCCTTGAGTTTTTTCTGCGCCCCAATATTCAGCGCAGGCGACCCGCACCTCCCTCAATGGTCATCCCTGGCTGTCCGATGCGAGATTCGATCAGGGGATCTCCGATCCTAGACAAAATATTTGGACACTTTATTCGGGAAAGGCCCCCCGAACGGAGCCCCTACTGTTCCAGCAACGAGAATTCCACCATCTCTTCGACCTCATCGCTTAATCGGGAAAAATACTGTCCCGAATAAAAGACCAGCGGATGGTGTTCTCTTTCACCAAAACTGTGGACGCGCCCGACAACAATCGTATGGTCGCCCGCGTCCACACTCTGATCTTTTTGGCATAAAAACCAGGCGGCCGGATCGTGCACGAC